>CAZVCZ010000055.1:10122-10404 GCA_964626275.1 uncultured Bifidobacteriaceae bacterium
GATTCCTGCGGCGGGCCACCAGGGGGCCTGTCGGATGGCCTCCGACAGAGGCGACGGAGCATCGTCGGCGAGCAGGAGCATCCTCGTCACGAGACCCCAGCCTAGGCGAGATCGATCATTCCCACGCGCGAAGGGCCTGCACGGTCACTCGCCCACAGGCCACGTCCCGCGACGGGCGGCTCGGCCATTGTCGAGGAGCAGGCGATACCGCACACCAGCGAAGTCACCGGCTGGAGTGCGACGTGTGCACAGCATCGTGGAAGCAATGTGGCGCGTACCGTC
>CAZVCZ010000056.1:0-10372 GCA_964626275.1 uncultured Bifidobacteriaceae bacterium
TCGTGAGAGCGCCCCTGGCGGGACACTCTCACGAGACATGGCGGTGGCGGTGGGATTTGAACCCACGGTGAGGTTGCCCCCACACGCGCTTTCGAGGCGCGCTCCTTTGGCCGCTCGGACACGCCACCGCCGACGAGGGTACACACCTCAGTCCCCGCTGGTTCACCCCCGGTGGCGGGCGAAGAACTCGCGCACGAGCTCCCCGCACTCAGCCTCCAGCACCCCACCGACGACCTCAGGTCGATGCGACAGCCGCCGGTCGCGCAGCAGGTCCCAGGTCGAGCCAGCAGCGCCATATGCGTCGTTCCAGGCCCCGAACACCACCCTCGAGACACGGGCCAACTGGATCGCTCCGGCACACATCGGGCACGGTTCGAGCGTCACCGCGATCGTGCAGCCCTCCAACCGCCAGGACCCGATCGACTCCGCTGCCCGCCGAAGCGCGAGGACCTCAGCATGAGCTGTGGGGTCCCCGCTGGCCTCCCGCTCATTGACCGCCTGCGCGATGATCCGGCCGTCAGCATCGAGCACGACGGCGCCGACGGGAACATCGTCATCGGGGGTCGTGACGGACCCCGCGAGGTCAAGGGCCCGGCGGACGGCTTCGAGATCGGAGAGTCGGTGCACGAGGTGTGATTACCGACTGTTTGCGCGCACGACCGCCGCAAGTTGATCGCCGAATCCGAGCCGCCGTGCGATCTGGGCGACCTGCTCCTCTGCGAGGGAGTCCTCGTCGAGGCAGATCATCTCCACGGTGTCCACGTCGAGACCAAAATCGGCGGCGAATCCCAACTCGCCGATGGGCTCGATGTCGTCGAACTCTTCGTCATCCTCGGGCAGCTCGATATCGAGGAGGTCCAAAGCCTCCTCGGCGAGGTCGTAGTCGTAGGCGCAGTTGGCATCCGACAGCAGGACGCGCGCGACACCGTCAGGTGGGATGCGAACGGCGATGAAACAGTCATCGGCCAGGGTGATGAAGCCCAGGACGCCGCCTTCGCCGGCGAGTTGGCGCAGAGCTGAGATGAACCCGCCGAGGGTCTCGACTGCGCGCGGTGGCAGCGCAGCAGCCGACCACTGACCATCTTCGCGCCATGCGGCAATGGCGAAATCGACCGCGTCCTCGTCGAAGCCCATGACGGCATGCCCTCTCTCCCGAGCTGTCGCCGGTCGGCGACGGGTTCATCGTTCCACGCCACCGGCTGCTTGCCTAGCGGTACTCTCATTCCTCGTGCGCAGCATCGTCGTCGATCATCCGCTCCTGGCCCACAAGTTGACCGTCCTCAGGGATGAGACCACGGACTCCGCGACCTTCCGAGCTCTCACCGAGGAGATGGTCACGCTCCTCGCCTATGAAGCCACGCGGAGCCTGTCCACACGGCCCTACGACATCCAAACCCCCGTGGCGCCGATGACGGGAACCCACCTCACTAAGCCCAGACCCATGGTTGTGCCGATCCTTCGAGCCGGTCTGGGCATGCTCGAAGGCATGATGCGCCTTGTCCCCACCGCCGAGGTGGGCTTCCTCGGGATGGTTCGCGATGAGGAGTCGCTCCTCGCCACGACCTATGCCGAGCGCATCCCTCCGGATCTCACCAATCGCCAGGTGTTCGTGCTCGACCCGATGCTGGCCACCGGCGGGACGTTGGTGACGGCGATCGAGTTGATGCTGGACCGTGGAGCCAGGGACGTCACCGCCATCGTGCTGCTCGCAGCGCCCGAAGGACTCGCACACGTCAAGTCAGCCTTCGAGGGACGCGATGTCGACGTCACGGTCGTCATGGCCGGGCTCGATGAGCGGCTGAACGAACACGGCTACATCGTGCCCGGCCTCGGTGACGCCGGAGATCGGCTCTACGGAACGGTGTAGCGAGCCAAACTCCGCAACTCCCTAGGGGCGAAAAGGTGCGGATAGTTGCGGAGTTGGGTTTAGAGGGATTTCAGGGAGGCGACGACCTTCGTCAGGCTCTCCTTCGCATCCCCGAACAGCAGTGTCGTCTTCGGATCGAAGAGCAGTTCGTTCTCGATCCCCGCGAAGCCCGGTCGCATCGAGCGCTTGAGGAACACCACCTGACCGGCATGATCGACATCGAGGATCGGCATGCCGTAGATCGGTGCGCTCTCGTCGCTGCGCGCTGCGGGGTTCACCACATCGTTGGCGCCCACGACGAGGACGACATCGGTCGAGGGGAACTCGGGGTTGATCTCGTCCATCTCCTTGAGTTGCTCATAGGGCACGTTCGCCTCGGCGAGAAGCACGTTCATGTGCCCCGGCATGCGACCGGCGACGGGATGGATCGCGTAGTCGACGTCGATGCCGCGCTCGGCGAGCAGATCGGCGAGTTCGCGCAATGTCGACTGCGCCTGGGCGACGGCGAGGCCGTAGCCGGGGACGAGGATCACCTTGCCGGCATAGCCGAGCATGATCGCCACATCCTGCGGTGAACTCGACCGCACCGGGCGGTCGCTGCCGGGACCTGCGCTTCCCGCGGTCGTCCCGGAGAACGCCCCGAACAGGGTGGAGGTGAGCGGTCGGCCCATCGCCTTGGCCATCATCATCGTCAGCAGCGTTCCCGAAGCACCGACGAGCGTGCCGGCGATGAGCAGGAGCACGTTCCCGAGGACATAGCCGGAGGCGGCGACGGCAAGGCCGGTGAAGGCATTGAGCAGGGAGATCACGATCGGCACATCAGCGCCACCCACCGGCAGCACGAACAGGATGCCGAAGACCAGCGACACCAGCATCAGCACGAGGATGATCCAGAACTGCGGATCGATGACGCCCCACACAGCAAGGACGACCGTCGCCACGGCCACGAGGATGGTGACCCACTTCCCGGCCGGAATCACCACCGGGCGCGTCGTCATGATCTCCTGCAGCTTCAGGTAGGTCACGATCGATCCGGAGAAGGCAACCGAGCCGATGACGACGGTGGCCACGGTGAAGATCAAGAAGAGCAGCGAGCCTTCACCATCGAGATGGAGGAACTCCACGACGGCGATGAGGCCGGCCGCGCCGCCGCCGACGCCGTTGAACAGGGCCACCATCTGGGGCATCGCGGTCATCTTCACGCGTCGTGCCGAGATCGCTCCGATCGCGGAACCGATCGCGATCATGACGAGGATGACGATCAGGTTGTTCAGCTCGATACCGCTGAAGAACAGGATGACGGTCGCCACGAGTGCGCCGACCGCGCCGACCAGGGTTCCCAGCCGTGCGGTCTTGGGGGAGGACAGTGCCTTGAGGCTGAGGATGAACAGGACGGCGACGCCCAGATTGGTCAGTTGCGCCCAGGTGGGGGTGCTCATGCGTCACCCTCCTTCGCCGCGGCCTTCTTCGGTTTGAACATCTCCAGCATTCGATCCGTGACGACGAAGCCGCCGACGAGGTTGATGGCGCCGAGGAGCACGGCGAGCGCACCGAGTATCAACTCCAGCGGAGTCTCGGCCGAGCCGGTCACGATGATGCCGCCGATGAGCACGATGCCGTGGATGGCATTCGCGCCGGACATCAAGGGTGTGTGCAGCACCGCCGACACCTTCGAGACGACCTCGAAGCCGACGAAGATGCTCAGGATGAAGATCGTGAGCAGTGCGACGCCATCCATGGCTCACGCACCTCCCAGCGCGGCAATTGCCGCCTCGTTGCGAATCTCACCGTTGAAGACCACGACGCAGCCGGCATAGACCTCGTCGTCGATATCGATGCTGATGTTGCCGTCGGTGACGGCGGGACTGATGAGTGCGAAGACGTTCATGGCGTACAGCTGCGAGGCGTGCACGGGCATCTCGCTCGCGACATCCTTGCCGCCCCAGATCGACACACCACCGAGGTCGAGAACCTCGCCGGCTACTGATCCCTCGACGTTCCCCCCGCTCTCGCTGGCTAGGTCGACCACGACCGAGCCGGGCTTCATCGTCTCCACCATCGACCGGGTGACCAGCAGCGGGGCGGCGCGACCGGGGACAGCTGCTGTCGTGATCACGGCATCGGAGTCGGCGATGTAGGGGGTGAGCAGTTCGCGCTGACGGGCGGAGCGTTCCTCGGTCATCTCGCGCGCATAACCGCCGGCGCCCTCGAGGGTCTCGAGTTCGAGAGTGATGAAGGTGCCACCCATGCTCTTCACCTCATCGGCGCTGGAGGGCCGCACGTCGTAGGCGGAGACGCGGGCGCCGAGTCGTTTGGCGGTCGCGATGGCCTGCAGTCCCGCGACGCCGGCGCCGAGAACCAGCACCTTCGCCGGCTGGATGGTGCCGGCCGCAGTCATGAACAGGGGGAAGAACTTCGGTAGCCGGTCCGCGGCGACGAGTGCTGCTCGATAGCCGGTCACCAGGGCCTGGGAGGTCAGGGCATCCATCGACTGCGCTCGCGAGATGCGGGGCACAAGGTCGAAACTCATGCCGGTTGCATCAGCGTCGCGCAGGGCTCGAATGGTGTCGGTGTCCTGCGCAGGGGACAGGAAGGACAGGCAGATCGCCCCGGCCTTCACCCGCCGGGCCTTGGTGTATTCCAAGGGGCGGACGCTCGCGATGACGTCGGCTGCCTCGAGAGCGATCGACAGGTCACCTGACGGAATGATGCGTGCGCCGGCAGCGGTGTAGTCGGCGTCGGGAGCGAAAGCATGATCGCCCGCCCCGGACTCGACAAGAACCTCTGCACCGATCTGCGTGAACTTACCGACCACCGACGGCATCATCGCGACGCGGCGCTCGCCGGGCCGTGTTTCTGCAGGGATGAGGATGCGCATATAGAGACCTCCGGGACTCACCCTAGGGGTAGCGTCATCCTCATGCGCAGCCCCCTCGCCGTTGTCCGCCAGACCCTTCGCCCCGAGGCCTTCCACGGTCGCGGGGTGCGCGGCGGCTTTTTCGAAGGCTGGTACGTCAAGGTCGTCAACGCGGATCAGTCGAGCCGCTGGGCCTTCATCCCCGGTGTCTTTCGCGGCGAGGATTCCGGCAGCCGCACCGATGAGGCATTCGTCCAGGTTCTCGATGGTGTCTCCGGTCGATCCGAATACCACCGATACGCCACCGAGGACTTCTGGGCGGCGACGGATCGCTTCGATGTGCGCGTGGGACCGCATCGATTCACCGATCGGGGAATCGAGGTGAACTTCGAGCACCTGCAGGCTGACATCGCCTACACATCCCCGCTCGATCCGTGGCCGGTGACCCTGCGACGCCCCGGAATCATGGGTCCGTACGCCTGGGTGCCGATGATGGAGTGCTACCACGGCGTGGTGTCCTTCGGGCACGGCCTCAGCGGCGACCTGGTCCTCGACGGCGACGCGGTCTCGATGACGGGTGGTCATGGCTACATCGAGAAGGACTGGGGGCGAGCGTTTCCCGCCGGCTATGTCTGGATGCATTCCGCGCACTTCGTCGACGCACCCGGCACCACCCTCGTGGCCTCGGTAGCGATCATTCCCTGGGTCCGTTCGACCTTCCGGGGCTACATCGTCGGGCTGCGCACCCCTGATCGGCTGCGGACCTGGGCGACCTACAACGGGTCCAAGGAGGTCGACCTGCGCATCGATGATTCCCATGTCTCGTGGGCGTTGGAAGGCCCCGACGGCCGGTTGGAACTTCGAGCCGAACGACGTCGGGGCGGCCTATTGCACGCACCGATCCGAACGCGCATGCATGAGCGGGTTGAGGAGACTCTCGATGCCGTAATCGAGGTGACTTTGATCGATCCTGATGGCAGCGTGGTGTTGGAGACCTTGGCGACGAGCGCAGGTTTGGAAGTGCATGGCGATCTGGACCGGCTGCTTGCGGTGGGCACCCGCTAGATATCCCCAAGCACAAGCGTCACGACTATCTCCACAGATCTGCTGCTGACCCTGGTCCTCGGGTAGGGGCCCGGCTGACGGTAGGCACCGCGTCCGGACAGGACGCAACGCCACGGCCGTCCGCCGTATACCAGGGAGTCACTATGCGATCAGTTCTCTTCGTTCGTCGCACCGCCCGTCATCTCAAGGACGAGGCCGGTCTCACCACCGCCGAATACGCCGTCGGCACCGTTGCCGTCGCGGGCCTCGGCGGTCTGCTGTTGAAGCTGCTCACCTCCGATCCAGTTCGAGATCTGCTCTGGGGTCTGTTCTCCAGCGCCCTGTCGTCCTTCTTCGGCTGACCGACGGCCTCGGTTGATCAGGAGGTGTGGGGATGGTGAACATGAATATGCGTCGTCGTGCACGCGGGGATCAAGGCAACACGATCGTGGAGTTGATGTTCGCCATCCCCGCGCTGCTGCTCGTCCTTCTCGCCCTGTTCTGGCTGTCCATGCTCGGGCTATCACAGGCCCGAGCGGCTGATCTCGCTCAACAGGCAGCACGATCGCTCGCACGCGATGCGGATATGACCGTCATCGATGATCTCGTCGATCGGCTGCTGCCGGGGGCTGCAGTCACCTCGACAGGGAACGCGGACACGGTCGAAGCTGTCGTCACCCAGGAGGTGTCCGCACCTGTCCCGATCCTGTCGGGGATGTCGATCACTGTTCGAGCGTCAGCGACAGCCGCCCGTGAACCGGGTGTCGGGCCATGACTTGTATCCGTGACGACCGCGGCGCAGGCACGGTCCTCACCCTCGCGCTCATGCCGATCGCCCTGATCGGCATCGCCATGCTCTGGGTGTTCGTCGACCTCGCCATGGTGCGAACGAAGGCCGCCGGTGCCGCTGACTTGGCAGCACTCGCGGGTGCCCCCTACGTGCTCGAATCCCCGGATCGTGCGTGCGAGGTGGCTGCGCAGATTGCCGCACGCAACGACGCGGCCCTCGTGATGTGCGAGATCGACGGGCTCGACATCACCGTCGAGACGCTCATCCACTCGCAGGGGATAGCCGCCCGGTTTGCGGGATGGATCGGCGTGGAGTTGCCGGGCGTCCGCCATCGTGCCCGGGCTGGCTTCGCGGGTGGGCTGTGATGCGCCTCACGCATTCAGGACGCCGATGTCAGGTGCACGTTGCCAGACACGACCATAGAAGTCATCGAGCGGTAACCCCGAGCGAGTAGCAATGCAGATGTTGTTGCGAGAACCTTCACGAGAGGCTGACGTTGAACACCACGCAGGCGAACACCATCCTTGAGTCGTCGACCCCCGAGTATTCGCCGATTCCACTCACCGGGAGTTGGTTCGGTCGCTACGGCATGGGGCCCTACACCCTGCTCGGCCTCTACACGCCGTCCCCGGTTGCGCCGGACGAGGTCGCCGAGCGCAGCGTCGCCGCTGCTTAACCCAGCAGCACGTCCAACAGCCTTACCGCTCCCTGCTTGTCCAGCGGGTCGTTGCCATTCCCGCACTTGGGGGATTGGATGCACGCGGGGCAGCCGTCTGTGCATCGGCAAGACGCTATGGTCGCCCGCGTTGCGGTCAGCCACTGCCGCGCGATCGTGAACGCCCGGTCGGCGAATCCGGCGCCGCCGGGATGGCCGTCGTAGACCATGACGGTGCAACGTTCGGTGTCCGGATGATGCGGGGTGGATACACCACCGATATCCCATCGATCGCAGGATGCCAGCAGGGGCAGGATCCCGATCGAGGCATGCTCCGCGGCATGTGCGGCACCCGCGATGTCCTCCAGTTCGGTCAGGGCGGCCGACGCTAATTGTTCGTTTGTCGCCGTCCACCACACTGCCCGCGTGCACAGACTCCGCTCGGGAAGATCCAGGCTCTCCTCGCCCAGGATCTCGCCGGTCGCGTAACGCCGTTTCACGAAACCGACTACCTGACTGGTGACCTCGACCTCGCCGCGGCTGAGTGTCGCCGGCCCCCAGTCCACCTGTTCATCAACCGACAGGATCCGATAGTCCGCGACGTCAGCCGCGGTCGTGGAGTAGTCCGTGATGGTCGGCTCGAGGAAAGCGACATCCGCGTCGAGATCGAGTTCGCGGACGAGATAGCTGCTGCCCTGATGGACGTAGATGGCGCCGGTGTGCACGGTCGAATACGCGCGGCCTGCGTCGACGGTTCCGAGCAGTCGCCCTGTGTCGACTTCCACGAGTTGAACAGGCGATCCACTGCCACCTCTCAGGTCGATCAGGTCCGTCGCCGGCTCCCTTCGGGTGTAGTACCAACCGGTGGGCCGTCGCCTCAGCAGTCCCCGATCGGCCAGGATCGGTAGTAGTCCAGGTGCGGTCGAGCCAAACCATCGTTGGGCGTCGTCATCGGTGAGGGGAATCTCCGCAGCCGAGGCAGCCAGGTGCGGGCCCAGCAGATGGGGATTCTCCGGATCGGTCACCACGGCTTCCACCGGCTGGCCGAAGATCACCTCGGGATGGTCGAGCACGTATCGATCGAGGGGATCCTCCCGGGCAATGAAGACGCCGAGTGCGTCGCCGTGGGTGCGCCCGGCCCGACCCCACTGCTGCCAGAGCGACGCTCGGGTCCCGGGCCAGCCCGCGACGAGCACCGCATCGAGACCGGAGATGTCGATGCCGAGTTCGAGGGCATTGGTGGTCGCCACGGCGGTCAACTCACCGCTTCGAAGGGCTTGCTCGAGGGCCCGGCGTTCCTCGGGGAGGTAGCCCCCGCGATAGGCCGCGACCTGGTCCGGCAGCGAGGGGTCGACCTCGGCCAGGTCATCCTTCGCCAGCATGGCCGTGACCTCCGCTCCTCGCCGGGATCGCACGAAGGCCAGGCTGCGGACTCCTCGGACGGTGAGATCGGCGAGCAGGTCGGCCGTCTCGGGGATGACCGAGCGCCATCCGTCATCGGTGTCGGGCGGTTGCCACAGCACAGCGGAGAGCGCAGCGCGAGGTCCGGTGTCGGTGTCGATCACGGTCACCTCGTCGGTGGCGGCGCCGATGAGCCGGGCGAAGGCCGCCTCCGGCTCGGCCATGGTCGCCGAGGCGGCGAGCACGATCGGATCGGAGCCGTAGTGGGCGGCGAGTCGCCGCAGCCGACGCAGGACCAGCGAGACATGGGAGCCGAACACCCCGCGGTAGAGGTGTGCCTCGTCGACGATGATCGCCCGCAATCCCTTGAGGACACGTGACCATCCGCGGTGGCGGGGGAGCAGGGAATGGTGGATGAGATCGGGATTGGTGAGGATGTACTGGGCATGGGCGCGAACCCACCGCCGCTCGTCCACGGGGGTATCACCGTCGTAGGTCGCCACTCGCAGCCCGGGGACGTCGAGATCGGTGAGCGACCGCCACTGGTCGTGGGCAAGGGCCTTCGTGGGGGCGAGGTAGAGAACGCTGGCCTGCTCGTCTCGTACCAGTTCGGTGAGTGCCGCGAGCCAGAGCGCCAGGGTCTTGCCGGAGGCGGTGCCGGTCGCGAGCAGGGTGTGTCGACCGGCATGGGCGGCCTCCGCCGCCGCGACCTGGTGAGCCCAGGGGGCATCGATCCCACGTGCCCGAACGGCCTCGAGCAGGCTCGGGGCAATCCAGCTCGGCCAGTCGGCGACCTGGCCAGTTCGGGCGGGCAGGTGTTCGACGTGGCGTGCAGATCCGGGACCGGAGAGGACCTGCTCGAGGCTCCCCAGCCGACCGGTCTCCATGACGGCGAGTATGCCCCGGCCCACTGTCATCGGCTCGTTCCCTGTGACCCCTAGGGACGGCCCAGCGTGAACGTGCGTAAACTGCGCCGAAGTTTCAGCGGGGTTACATAACCCGTCCGCCTGCCAAGGAGACCCATGGACATCGAACTCTCGGGGATGAACTTCACCACCGTGGTGATCGTCGCCGTCATCTCTATCCTCGCCCTACTCGTGGGCTTCATCCTCGTGCGCGAGGTGTTGAGCAATGACGAGGGCACTCCCAAGATGAAGGAGATCGCCGCTGCGGTCCAGGAGGGCGCCTCGGCCTACCTCAGCCGGCAGTTCAAGACGCTCGCCATCTTCTCGGTGATCGTCTTCTTCGTGTTGTTCCTGCTCCCGGCTGAAACGACCAGCGAGCGGATCGGTCGCTCCATCTTCTTCGTCGTCGGCGCGATTTTCTCCGGAATCACCGGCTACATGGGCATGTGGCTCGCTGTCCGCGGCAATGTCCGCGTCGCAGCTGCCGCGAAGGACGATGGTGAGCAGAAGGCCATGAAGATCGCCTTCCGCACCGGCGGCGTCGCGGGCATGTTCACCGTCGGTCTCGGTCTGTTCGGTGCGGCCCTCGTCGTGCTCGTCTACGCGGACGAGGCCCCGAAGGTCCTTGAGGGCTTCGGCTTCGGGGCCGCCCTGCTCGCCATGTTCATGCGAGTCGGCGGCGGCATCTTCACCAAGGCGGCGGACGTCGGCGCCGACCTCGTCGGCAAGGTCGAGCAGAACATCCCCGAGGACGACCCCCGCAACGCTGCGACGATCGCCGACAACGTGGGCGACAACGTCGGCGACTGCGCCGGCATGGCGGCCGACCTTTTCGAGACCTATGCGGTGACCG
>CAZVCZ010000057.1:0-10364 GCA_964626275.1 uncultured Bifidobacteriaceae bacterium
GGCCGCTGAAGTGGTGGAACCGCCATCGTCGGGAGCGCTGCCGCAGGCAGCGAGGACGAGGGCCGCCACGCCGATACCCGCGAGGGCACCGATGGATCTACGCACGTGGAACCTCCTGTGAGCGATGGTGCTCGACCATGGGTGGGTCGAGCCTGATCCGGGCTGGTCGCGGTCGGGATCGACCGCAGTCCCGGGCTTGCCAGAACAGGGTGACCCTACTCGGCTTGACGCAGCGGACAGCGCGCAGCCTCACGGCCGTAACCGATTCGTAGCCCGGAGCTTCCCCGTGCGTCACAGCAGCCTCGGAGATCACATCAGTCCCGTCTCCTGAACCCCGGGTCCGACGCCCTCCGACCGACCGACGTGACGCAGGCCACATCGCCAACCCAGACAGGCCGAGTCCCCCGATCGCGGATACGCTATGTCCACTCCGTCGTTTCCCGACGACACCCGACAGCCCCAGCCGACCAGGGAGGTCACCGTGGCCACCGCCCCCGTGGGCACCCTCTATCGAGGCCGTGAGGGCATGTGGTCCTGGGTCGCCCAGCGGATCACCGGCATCGCGGTCTTCTTCTTCCTCTACGTGCACGTGCTCGACACGGCCCTGGTCCGTGTCTCCCCCGAGGCCTACGACATCGTCATCGCCACCTACAAGACCCCGATCGTGAACCTGCTCGAGGTCGGTTTGGTCGGTGCGGTCCTCTATCACGCTCTCAACGGCCTGCGCGTCATCGCTGTCGACTTCTGGGCGAAGGGGCCCCGCTATCAGCGCCAGATGCTCTGGGTGCTCGTCGGCGTCTGGCTCGCCGTGATGATCCCCGGCACCTATTTCATGATGATCCACACCGTCGAGGCACTCTTCGGGAGCACACCATGAGCATCACCAGCCCCCGTCGTGGACCCTCACTGGACACCCCGCGCTCACGCCGCGGCGGTCAGCGCTCCAACTACGAGCTGTACGCGTGGTTGTTCATGCGCGTCTCCGGCATCGTGCTGGTCTTCCTGGTACTCGGACACCTATTCATCATGAACGTCCTCGACGGTGGCGTGCAGCGCATCAATTTCGCCTTCGTCGCGGGACGATGGGCGAGCCCGTTCTGGCAGATCTGGGATCTGCTCATGCTGTGGCTGGCCATGCTCCACGGCACGAACGGCCTGCGCACCATCATCAACGACTATGCGGAGCGCGACCAGACGCGCTTCTGGATGAAGATGCTGCTCTACGTGTCCAGCGCCTTCATCATCATCCTCGGGACCCTCGTGATCTTCACCTTCGATCCGAACATCGGCTGAGAGGACTAACCAAGGCCATGCAGACCCACCGTTATGACGTCGTCATCGTCGGCGCCGGGGGCGCCGGAATGCGTGCAGCCATCGAGTCCACCAAGCGGGCTCGCACCGCGGTGCTCACCAAGCTCTACCCCACGCGCTCCCACACCGGTGCTGCGCAGGGCGGAATGTGCGCCGCGCTCGCCAATGTCGAAGAGGACAACTGGGAATGGCACACCTTCGACACCATCAAGGGCGGTGACTACCTCGTCGACCAGGATGCCGCCGAGGTCATGTGCCGCGAGGCCATCGATGCCGTGCTGGACCTAGAGAAGATGGGTTTGCCGTTCAACCGGACCGAGGAAGGCCGCATCGATCAGCGCCGCTTCGGCGGGCACACCCGCAACCACGGCGAGGCCGCCGTTCGTCGCGCCTGCTACGCCGCCGACCGCACCGGCCACATGATCTTGCAGACGCTGTATCAAAACTGCGTCAAGGAGGGCGTGGAGTTCTACAACGAGTTCTACGTGCTCGACCTGCTGCTCACCGAGGTCGATGGTCAGCCGCACGCCAGTGGCGTCGTGGCCTATGAACTGGCCACCGGCGAGATCCACATCTTCCACGCCAAGTCGATCGTCTTCGCCACCGGCGGCTACGGCAAGGTCTGGAAGACCACATCGAATGCCCACTCCCTCACCGGTGACGGGATGGGTGTGGTCTACCGGCGGGATCTTCCGCTGGAGGACATGGAGTTCTACCAGTTCCATCCCACCGGCCTGGCCGGGCTCGGCGTGCTTCTCACCGAAGGCGCTCGGGGCGAGGGAGGCATCCTGCGCAACGCCAGCGGCGAGCGCTTCATGGAGCGCGTCGCACCGACCATCAAGGACCTGGCTCCGCGCGACATGGTGGCTCGCGCCATGGTGGCCGAGGTGCGCGAGGGTCGCGGCGCAGGCCCGAACAAGGACTACGTCTATCTGGACCTCACACACCTTCCCGCCGAGCAGATCGAGGCGAAACTGCCTGACATCACCGAGTTCGCCCGCACCTACCTCGGTGTCGATCCGGTGAAGGAACTCGTCCCGGTCTTCCCTACCGCCCACTACGCGATGGGCGGCATTCCCACCAATATCGACGCCGAGGTCCTGCGAGACAACGAGCACGTCGTTCCCGGCCTCTACGCGGCGGGCGAATGCGCGTGTGTATCGGTCCACGGGGCCAACCGCCTGGGCACGAACTCGCTGCTCGACATCAACGTCTTCGGCCGGCGAGCGGGAATCGCGGCAGCCGAGTACGCCGACAGCCACGACTTCGTCGACCTGCCCAGCGACCCTCAGGGCCGCACCATGGCACTGGTCGAGGGCATCCGCTCGGCTCATGGCGGCGAGCGCATCGCGCGGATCCGCAAGGAGCTGCAGGAGACGATGGACCTCAACGCTCAGGTCTATCGCACTGAGGCCACCCTCAAGCAGGCCCTCACCGACATCGCCGAGTTGAAGCGCCGCTACCGACACATCTCCATCCAGGACAAGGGCGCGCGCTACAACACCGACCTGCTCGAGGCCATCGAACTCGGCTTCCTGCTCGACCTCGCCGAGGTCACCGTCGTGAGTGCGCTGGAGCGGAAGGAATCCCGAGGCGGCCACGCCCGCGAGGACTATCCGTCACGCGACGATGTGAACTTCATGCGGCACACCATGGCGTACCGGACCGAGGACGCCTCCGGAGAGACCGGCGTCCGCCTTGACTACAAGCCGGTCGTCGTCACCCGCTACGAGCCGATGGAGCGCAAGTACTGATGACCGCCGATGTCGCCGATGCCCCGGCACCCGAGTCGATCGAAGCGCGGGATGTGACCTTCAAGATCCGTCGCTTCATCCCCGAGATCGACGAGGAGCCGCACTGGGAGGAATACGTCATCCAGGCGTATCCGACTGACCGAGTGCTCGACGCTCTCGCTCAGATCAAGGGCGAACAGGACGGGACGCTCACCTACCGCCGCTCATGCGGACACGGGATCTGCGGGTCCGATGCGATGCGGATCAACGGTCGCAACCGGCTCGCCTGCAAGACCCTCATCAAGGACCTCGACGCCTCCTCGCCCATCACCATCGAGGCGATCAAGGGCCTTCCCCTCGAGAAGGACCTCGTCGTCGACATGGAGCCCTTCTTCGCGGCCTATCGAGAGGTGATGCCCTTCCTCGTGCCCGAGGGCCACGAGCCGACCAAGGAGCGCCTGCAGAGCGCCGAGGATCGGGCCCGCTTCGACGACACCACGAAGTGCATCCTGTGCGCTGCCTGCACCACTTCCTGCCCCGTGTTCTGGACCGACGGACAGTACTTCGGCCCCGCCGCCATCGTGGCCGCCCACCGCTTCATCTTCGACTCCCGCGATGCGGCAGCCGAGAAGCGCCTGGAGATCCTCAACGACAAGGAGGGCGTGTGGCGCTGCCGCACCACCTTCAACTGCACCGAGGCCTGCCCCCGCGGGATCGAGGTCACCAAGGCCATCCAGGAGGTCAAGCGCGCCTTGATCTTCCGCCGCGTCTGACCCTCGGCCTCACCTCTTCAGGGCCGACCTGGGCGGCGTGTATGCCGCGCCATCCCCGGCGCCCCCGGGTTACCCTGGTCCCACCATGCGCCACACACGCCTCGGTGCGGGACTGACCGCCCTCGCCCTCGCTGCGGGACTCGCCCTGGCCTCCCCTGCCTCCGCCGCAGAGCCTGTCGGTGGTCCGGCGCTCACCGGCAGCGGCGTCATCGTCGATCCCGGCCCGCGGGCCACCCCCCTCCCTGACGTAGGAGCCACAACCTGGCTGATCGCCGATCTGGACACGGGAGAGGTCCTGGCCGCTCGCGGCCCCCACGTGCAGCGGCCGCCCGCGAGCACCTTCAAGACCCTGACCGCGCTGACCCTCATCCCCCGGCTCGATGCCGACGAGATCTACACCGCCACCTACGACGACATCGCCATCGAGGGCAGCCGAGTGGGCCTGGTCGAGGACGGCGACTACACCATCGCCGAACTGTTCCTCGGACTCTTCCTGCAAAGCGGCAACGATGCAGCCATGGCTCTGGCGAACGCCAACGGCGGCATGGAGATCACGATCGCGCAGATGAGTGAGGAGCTGCAGCGGCTTCGCGCCTACGACACGGTCGCGAAGAACACCTCCGGCCTGCCTGCCGAGGGCCAGGTCTCCAGCGCCTACGACCTCGCACTCATCGCCCGCGAGGGATTACGCAATCCAGAGTTCCTGGCCTACGCCACGACGATCAGCGTGCCGGACTATCCCGGCTACATGCCGGGCGAGCCCGGTGGAGAGCGGCCCACCTTCACCATCGCCAACCAGAACCCGCTGCTCAACCCCACCGATGGCCGCGCCCCCTACGAGGGAGCGATCGGCCTGAAGACCGGCTGGACCACCGAGGCGGGAAAGACCTTCATCGGCGCCGCCCGGCGCGGCGACACCGCCCTCGTGGTCACCCTGATGAACTTCTCCGGACCGACCTATGATGCGGCCGCACCGCTGCTGGACTGGGGCTTCGAGAACGTCGATGCGGTGACCCCGATCGGCACCCTCGTCGATCCGGTCCGGTCCACCGAAGAGGCAGCGACACCGGTAGTCGAACCTGCGACCGCCGGCGCCACAGGCGGCGCGACCAGCGCTGACGCCGCTCCCGCCGAAGAGCCCGCCACCTCCGAGATCTCGGCCCTGGACACTGCCGCCGCCGTATCCTCCAACGGCTGGGCCTGGGGACTGCTCGCAGCGATGATCGTGGGCGTCCTCCTCGTCGTCATGGGCCTGCGCAGCCTGCGCCCACCGCCCCCGCGTCAAAGGCGCAACTACGCCGAACGGAGTGGTGGCGATGCGGGCGATGCCGTTCCGGGGGACGGGGACCTAGCCGAGGCTCAGCCTTCGTCCAGAGAGACGAATCCGACTCGGTCGTAGACCGTGGCGAGGGTGGGCGCTGCAACGTCGCGGGCTCGATGCGCACCGATCGCCATGAGCCGGGTCAGCTCAGCCGGATCATTCATGAGTTCCTGCACGCGCGCGGCGAACGGAACTGTGAAGGACAGCACCGCGTCGGTGGCTGCCGCCTTGAGGTCGCCATAGCCCCGTCCCTCGAGATCAGCCGCTGCCTGCTCCGGCGAGACTCCGCTGAAGGCGGCGATGAGGGACAGCAGATTGGACACTCCCGGCTTGTCCACTCGATCGAAGACGATGTCACGGCCGGAATCGGTGACCGCGGTCTTAATCTTCTTGGTGATGGTGCGTTCATCGTCGAGCAGGAACAGGCATCCACCCGGTGAGGACTTGCTCATCTTGGCGTTCGGGTCGGCGAGGTCGAGGATCTTGGCGGTGTCCGCGACGATGAGAGCCTCGGGCACGACGAAGGTCTCACCGAAGCGGGAATTGAATCGCTGAGCCAGATCTCGGGTGAGTTCGAGATGTTGACGCTGATCCTCCCCGACCGGCACGCCGTGCGGCTGGTAGATGAGGATGTCGGCCGCCTGGAGGACCGGATAGGTGAACAGGCCGACCGTCGCCCGATCGGTGCCCTCCTTGGAGGCCTTGTCCTTGAACTGCGTCATGCGTCCGGCCTCGCCGAAGCCGGTGATGCACTGCAGCACCCAGGTCAACTGAGAATGCTCCGGGACGTGGCTCTGGACGAAGACGGTGGCGCGATCGGGATCGAGCCCCGAGGCGATCAACTGAGCAAAGGACAGCAGCGTGCGTTGGCGCAACAGCGCCGGGTCGTAGTCCACGGTGATCGCATGCTGATCGACGACGCAGTAGAACGCATTGTGGGTGTCCTGCAGTTCGACCCAGCGCCGGATCGCCCCGAGGTAGTTGCCAACCTGGAAGGAATCTGCCGTCGGCTGGATGCCGGACAGCACACGGGGACGAGCATCACCGGTGGGGGTCATGGGCTCATTCTGGCAGTGCGTCGACAACAGTCGACGCGGGCTCTGGCGGGGTGAGAGGTGTCACTCGGATCCGCGCGATGCGCCGACCATCCATGGCCGAGACCGTGAGTCGGCATCCCTCGGTCTCCACCGAGGCACCCACCGACGGCAGAGTTCCCAGCCGGGCGATGACGAAGCCGGCCACGGTCTCGTAGGGCCCTTCGGGCAACTCCACCCCTGTGCGGTCCGCGAAGTCCTCCAGGTTGAGCAGTCCATCGACCTCGGAAGCGACAGCGGTGGTCGGCTCGTCGTACTCATCGCGGATGTCACCGACGAGTTCCTCGACGAGGTCTTCCAGTGTCACGATGCCGGCGGTCCCGCCGTACTCATCCACGACGATCGCGAGATGCTGACCGCGACGACGCATCTCGGTCAGCGCCGGGATGACGGCCTTCGACCCGGGAAAGAACGGAACCTTGCGCGCAATCGCTCCGAGTCGCCGATCTCGCTGCGTGTCATCGAGGGTGAGCAGATCGCGGACGTGAACGAAGCCGATCACGTCATCCGCAGAATCGCGAATCACCGGATACCTCGAGTGGGGAGCTTCGGAGACGATCCGCGCCGCCTCCCCTATCGATATCGAGGCCTCGAGGAACTCCACTTCGGTTCGAGGAAGCATCACCTCGCGCAGCTCGCGATCACCGGCGTCGAAGACATCATCGATGAGGGCCCGCTCCTCGACTGAGAGATCCTCATGAGCCGCGACCATGTCGCGCAACTCCTCACCGCTGATGTGCTCCCGCCCAGTCGCCGGGTTTCCGCCGAGCAGCCTCACCAGTCCATTCGTCGACACCGAGAGCAGCCAGATGAACGGGCGAGCGAGCTTGGCCAGGAGTTCCACCGGTGCCGCGACGGCGAGGGCTGTCGCCTCTACCCGCTGCAGCGCCAAGCGCTTCGGCACGAGCTCGCCGACCACGAGGGACACGTAGGCGATGAACACCGTGATGAGGATGAACGCGACAACTCCGGCGATGCCCTCCGACAGACCCCAGTCGACGAACACCGGAGCGAGCGAGGGGGCAATCTGAGAGGCACCGAACCCAGCGGACACGAATCCTGCGAGGGTGACGCCGACCTGGACAGCGGCAAGGAACCGATTGGGCTCTCGGGCGAGGTTCGCCAGGATCCTTCCCCGTCGACCGGATTCCGCGAGTCTCTCGATCTGACCCTCGCGGAGGGAGACCAGGGCGATCTCGGCTGCTGCGAAGAATCCACCGATGAGGACGAATAGCAGGACCAGGCCGAGGTTCAGCAGCAGATCGGACACAGCCACGAGGATACGGCCCTCTCGGGAACGCTAGAGATCGACGGCGAGGTACTGGGTTTCGAGGAACTCGTGGATTCCGGCGAATCCACCCTCGCGGCCGAGGCCTGACTGCTTCATGCCGCCGAAGGGAGCGGCCGGATCCGAGGCCAGGCCCCGATCGATGGCGACCATGCCCGACTCCATCCGCTTTGCGACCGAGATGCCGCGACCCTTGTCTCCGGCGTAGACATAGGAGATCAGGCCGTATTCGGTGTCGTTCGCCATCCCGATGGCCTCGTCATCGCTGCCGATCTCGACGATCGGCACGACCGGACCGAAAACCTCATTGCGGGTCAGCGTCGAGCCGTGTTGGACCCCGCGGACGACGTGGGGCGCGATGAAGGCACCCGACGCCGGCGCTTCCATCACGGCATCGGCCTGAGCGCCCTCATCCCGGGCTTCATCGAGAAGCGCGACGATCTTGTCGCGCTCCCCGACGCTCACCATCGCACCGAGGTCGTTCTCGCGATCGATGCCCGGGCCGATGCGCAAGCCGCGCAATGCTGCACTGAACTTCGCGGTGAAATCGTCGATCAGGGAGGAGTGGACATAGAAGCGGTTCGCTGCGGTGCACGCAGCTCCGCCGTTGCGCATCTTGGCGATCATGGCGCCCTCGACCGCAGCTTCCACATTCGCTCCCTCGAGCACCAGGAAGGGCGCATTGCCACCGAGTTCCATCGACGAGGGCAGAACTCGGGTAGCGGTCTGTTCGAGCAGCAACTTGCCGACATACGTGCTGCCGGTGAAGGACAGGGTCGCGACGCGCTCATCGGCAAGGATCGCCGAGGACACCGGCCCCGACTTCGAGGTGGTGACGACGTTCACGACCCCATCGGGAACTCCTGCGCGCTGCAAGACACCGGCGACCCACAGCGCGGTCAGCGGCGTCTCGGCAGCCGGCTTGAGCACGGCGGTGCAGCCTGCGGCGAGCGCGGGGGCGAGTTTCCGCGTCGCCATCGCCGCGGGGAAATTCCACGGCGTGATCATGTAGGCCACACCCATCGGCTGATAGGTCGTGATGATGGTCTTGTCACCCGAAGGCGACGGGCGGAATCCGCCTTCGACACGCACCGCCTCCTCGGCGAACCACCGGAAGAACTCAGCAGCATAGGTCGCCTCGCCCAGCGCATCCCGCCAGGCCTTGCCGTT
Source organism: uncultured Bifidobacteriaceae bacterium (assembly GCA_964626275.1). GTDB lineage: Bacteria > Actinomycetota > Actinomycetes > S36-B12 > S36-B12 > M55B157. The sequence goes on from CAZVCZ010000057.1 coordinate 8,691, forward strand.
CTCCAGCACGATCAAGCGCGCGCAGTCCTCGACCTCAGCGGTCATGATCTCGAAGGCTCGACGCAGGATCTCCGAGCGCTGCCGCGGCGAGGTGGCCGCCCAGGATGGGAACGCCGAGTGCGCGGCGGCGACAGCGTCAAGGCCCTCCTCGATGCTCGCATCCCCCACCTGGGCCAGCGATGTCAACGACGCCGGATTGATGACGTCGAGATGTGCGGCGCTGGTCAACCAGGTGCCCCCGATGAACAACCCGGTCGGCGCGCCGGTGGGCAGGGCGTCAACGGACATGTCAGCGGACATGGAATCCTCCTCGCGGAATGGACAGCGACGGCCCGAGCACCGCCACGACTCCTGATCGAGAGCCTAGTCCTCGAAGGTGATGCTCAGCGGGGCATGGTCGCTCCATCGTTCGGCGTAGGTTGGTGCCTTCCCTACGACAGCCTCTCGCGCATGATCAGCGAGAGCGGGGGTGGTGACGACATAGTCGATCCGCCAGCCGCCATCGGTGTCGAATCCCTTGCCGCGCCACGACCACCAGGTGTAGGGACCAGGTCCCGGGCCACCGAGTCGTCGTCCGAGATCCGCCCATGGCCCCCTTGCGGAACCCGCCGGCCCGAACCACTTGTCGAGATAGGCACGTTCCTCAGGTAGGAAACCCGCGTTCTTCAGGTTTCCCTTCCAGTTCTTGATGTCGACCTCTGCGTGGGCGATATTGAAATCGCCGGCGACCAGGACATGTCCCTTGCGACGTGTCGCGCGGCGGCGAAGTGAGGCCAGTCGCGCGTCGACAGCATCGAGAAACCGGTACTTGTCGTCCTGGCGGGGAGTGCCGACCTCACCGGAATGGATGTAGGCGCTCACCACGGTCAATGGTCCGTGCGGGCTGTCGACATCGACTTCGATCCAACGGCCCGACTCCGCGAAACTCGGTTCGCCTACCCCGATGCGAACCTCCGCGGGTTCCGCGCGGGTGAGGACGGCAACGCCATTGCGACCCTTCTCCTCGGACTCCGCGTAGGCGAGGTACCAGGCGGTGAGATCACTGTCCGCGAGTTCCTCCTCCACCTGCGCCGGAGTCGCCCGAACCTCCTGCAGGCAAATGACATCGGCACCATCGGCGGCCAGCCAGTCCAGCCCTCCACGCCGCTTGGCAGCGCGGATACCGTTGACGTTCGCCGTCGTGACTCTCATGGAACTCCCTGCCGTGTACTTCGGGTAGTTCTTCGGGTATTCCGGGCCCTCCTGGGGCCTGATCTACCCGGAGAAGGGCTACGCCATGGCGCGCTGGAGGTTCTCGTCGATCGCGGCGAGGAACTCCTGCGTGGTCAGGTGCCCCTGATCCGGGCCGACGAGAAGGGCGAGGTCCTTGGTCATCTGGCCGGCCTCGACCGTCTCGATGCACACCCGCTCGAGGGTCTGCGCGAAGCCGGACACCTCGGGGGTGCCGTCGAGCTTGCCGCGGTGCTCCAACCCGCGGGTCCAGGCGAAGATCGACGCGATCGGATTCGTCGAGGTCGGCTTGCCCTGCTGGTGCTGGCGGTAGTGGCGCGTCACCGTGCCGTGCGCAGCCTCTGCCTCGACCGTCTTGCCATCAGGGGTCATGAGCACGCTGGTCATGAGGCCGAGCGAGCCGAAGCCCTGCGCCACGGTGTCGGACTGCACGTCGCCGTCGTA
>CAZVCZ010000058.1:0-10308 GCA_964626275.1 uncultured Bifidobacteriaceae bacterium
ACCGACGGTGCGACCACCGAGTCGGCCGAGTGCCACGACGATGTTGGGTGCCCACTTCGTGTGCAACTCCACCATGGTGCCTTCATCGAGTACCCCGTCGATGAGGGGATGTACGTCGTAGGCGCGTCGGCTGGAGTCGGGAAGCAGGCCCGCGAGATCACGATCGGTGACCGACTCCAGATCGAGCGACCCCTGAGCGCCCAGCAGGGACGCGACACGGCGGCCCTCATCGAGTGCCGCGCGCTCGGTCTCGGTGACGATGTGGACCACACCGCTGCGACGCCCATGCGGGTCCGGGCCGCCGAGGCGCAGCATGTCCACCTGCTCGCCCGTCACCGAGCGGATCACCTCGGGGCCGGTGACGAAGATCCGACCCTCAGGTCCGAGGATGACCACATCGGTGAGGGCAGGTCCGTAGGCAGCCCCACCAGCGGCGGGGCCGAGCACGATGGAGATCTGCGCCACCTTGCCGGAGATCCGGGTCATGGCCGCGAACACCCGACCGACGCCGTCGAGGCTCGCCACTCCTTCACGCAGTCGAGCGCCACCGGAATGCCAGATGCCCACGACCGGACACGAGTCGGCGAAGGCCCGGTCATACGCGGTGACGATGGCGCGGCATCCCTTCTCGCCCATCGCACCGCCTTGAACGGTGGGATCGGTGGCGAAGGCGACCACGTTATGACCATCGACTCGACCCACTCCCGACAGGACGCCGCTGTCATCCTCGGGGGTGATGATCGCGAAGGTGCCCTCGTCGAAGAACTGCTCGAGGCGCACACGCGGGGAGCGTGGGTCCACGGTTGAGTCGGTCACGACACCGTCCTGAAGGCGAGGGCGACGTCGTGTCCGCCGAATCCGAAGGAGTTGTTCAGCGCCAGCAGATCCCCGGCAGGCAGGGGGCGGGCGTCGTTGGCAGCGACGTCGAGTCCGATCTGCGGATCGAGATCGTCGATGTTGATGGTGGGCGGTGCGAGACGATGGTGCAGGGCGAGGACGGTGAACACGGCCTCCAGTGCCCCGGCAGCCCCGAGGGTGTGCCCGGTCATCGACTTCGTACCGGTCACGATCGCGGTGGTGTTCTCACCGAGTGCCGCGCGGATGGCGACAGCTTCGGCGATGTCGCCCTGGGGGGTCGATGTTGCGTGTGCATTGACATGGACAACATCGGCCGCAGCAGCATCCGCGGCATCGAGTGCGGCACGCATGGCACGAGCGGCGCCGAGACCCTCTGGATCCGGCTGGGCGATGTGGTGGGCATCAGCGGTCATCCCGGCCCCCGCGAAGCGCGCGTAGATCCGCGCCCCTCGCGCTCGGGCATGTTCCTCCCGTTCAAGCACGAGCATCGCCGCCCCCTCACCCATGACGAAGCCGTCCCGGGCGAGGTCGTAGGGCCGCGACGCAGCCTCGGGATCGCCATTGCGGGTGGACAGCGCACGCATCGCGGCGAAACCGGCGATGGTGAGGGCGTGGATGGGGGCTTCGGTTCCGCCCGCCATCACGACATCCGCCCGACCATCGGTGATCATCCGCGCGGCTACCGCGATGGCCTCGGCACCGGAGGCGCACGCGCTCACCGGTGCGTGCACTCCCGCCGCCGACATCCGATCCAGCCCGACCACAGCAGCCGGTCCGTTCGGCATCAGCATGGGCACGGTGTGCGGGGAGATGCGAGAAGGGCCGCGGTCCTTCAGCACGTCGTAGGCATCGAGCAGGGTGATGACACCACCGATGCCCGTGCCCACGACAGTCCCCATGCGATCAGGTTCGATCTCGGGCGATCCCGCATCGGCCCAGGCCTCGCGCGAGGCGATGAGGGCACTTGCCTGGGATCGATCGAGACGCCGCAACTCCACTCGATCGAGGACCTCGGATGGTTCAACCGCGAGGGTTCCGGCAAAGCGCACCGGCAGATCAGCCGCCCACTCCTGGGTGAGAGGGCGGATACCGGAGACCCCGGATGTGACGGCGGCCCAGGTGCTTGCGGCATCCCCGCCCACCGGCGTGGTGGCGCCGATCCCGGTGACGACGATGCCCACGGTCAGGCCGTGGCCTTCTCGATGTACGCGACGGCGTCGCCGACGGTGCGCAGGTTCTTCACCTCGCTGTCAGGGATCTTCACGTCCCACTTGTCCTCCGCGGCCATGACGACCTCGACCATGGACAGTGAATCGATGTCGAGGTCATCGACGAAGGACTTGTCGAGCTGGACATCATCGACGGGAACGCCTGCGACCTCATTGACGATTTCGGCCAGGCCGGACAGGATCTGCTCGCTCACAACTGCTTCCTCTCATCTGGTGGTGCGTTTCAACGGATGGTGCGAATGGTCTCTCAGGGTAGGCGCACGACCTGCGACGCGTAGGCGAGGCCAGCGCCGAAGCCGATCAGCAGGGCGGTGCCACCGTGGGGCACCTCGCCGGTGGACAGCATGCGATCCATCGCGATCGGAATCGATGCGGCGGAGGTGTTGCCGGTCGTGGCGATATCCCGCGCCACGGGAACATGCTCGGGAAGTTTCAGGGCGCGGATCATCGCATCGGTGATGCGCATGTTCGCCTGATGGGGAATGAACGCGTCGAGGTCATCAGCCGCGACACCGGCAGCGTCGAGGGATTCCTGCGCGGCCTTGGCCATGTGGGCGACGGCCCAGCGAAAGACCTGCTGGCCCTGCATCGACAGCGTGGGAAACCGCTCACCACCGTGATCTCGATAATCAGTAAGCGACTGCGTCATGGTGATGGCGTCATACTGCTCGCCATCGGAGCCCCAGACGACCGGGCCGATCGCGGGCTCGTCGGACGGTCCGACGACGGCCGCTCCGGCTCCGTCAGCGAAGATGAAAGCCGTCGAACGATCGGTGAGATCGATCCAGTCGGTGAGCTTCTCCACGCCGATCACCAGCACATGTTCCGCCGACCCTCCGCGCACCAGATCCTGGGCGAGAGCGATGCCGTAGCAGAAGCCCGCGCAGGCCGCTGAGATGTCGAAGGCTGCAGCGTTGTTCGTGCCGAGTCGGTAGGCGACCTCGGCCGCGGCCGACGGCGTGGGATAGGGGTGCGTGACGGTGGCGATGATGACGGTGCCGATCTGATCAGCCGTCACCCCGGAGGCGGCGAGGGCCTTCTCTGCGGCAGCAACGGACATGTCGCACACGGTCTCGTCCTCGGCCGCGTAGCGCCGCTCCACGATGCCGGATCGTTCCCGGATCCATTCATCGGTGGAGTCGATTCGCTCGCAGACCTCGGCGTTCGTCACCACTCGCGCGGGCCGGTAACTCCCCACTCCCATAATGCGCGCGTGAGCCGGACCGGTGGAGGTGCGCAGGGTCGTGCTCATGCGGGGGACTCCTCAACGCTGGTGATCGGATGAAGGCGAAGCAGTGGCTGGCCGGGGGAGACCGGATCGCCATCCTCGACGACCCACTCCACGATCGTCCCGCCGTGGGGTGCGGTGATGTCGATGGACTCCCGGAGGTTCGCGACCGTGCCGATGGCGCTCCCCGGGGGCAGGGTGGTGACGCCTGTGCCGGGCGCGATGTGATCGGCGATGGTGAAGATCCCCTTGGCTGGAGCAACGACTAGTCGCCAACTCGGTGACGCCGACAGGGAATCCACACCGGGGGCGTGTCGGGAGATGAGATCCCAGGCCGCGTCGAGATCGTCAGGAGTCTTCAGCGCCAGCGTCTCCACCCCGGGCAGGGATCGCTTGGCAAGGCCGGTGAGGGTCCCTGCGGGTGGAATCTCCAGGAGCGCGGTCACGCCGAGATCGGCCATCGTGGCCTGGCAGGCATCCCAGCGCACCGGCTTGGCCACCTGATGGACGAGTCGTCGGAGCACGTCTCGGCCGTCGTGGATGATGCGGCCATCGGCGTTGCTGATCAATCGAATCCGAGGATCATGCGTGGAGATCGCCCGGGCGTGCCGGGCGAGGACACCGACCGCGGACTCCATGAAGCGCGTGTGGAAGGCGCCGGCGACCTCCAACGGTCGCACGCGAGCCTTCTCGGGAGCATCATCGGCAAAGTCGGCGAGATCGCTCAGCCGACCAGCGACAACGATCTGACCGCCGCCATTGACGTTCGCCGGGGTCAGCTCGTGGCGCTCGGCTGCAGCGATGACCTCCTCGGCCTCGCCCCCGAGGACGGCGCTCATCCCGGTTGCTTCCGCGGCGGCAGCCAGGGCCATGGCGCGACCGCGCTCGCGGACGAACACCATGGCCTGTTCTGCGGTAAGGACCCCGGCAGCAGCAGCCGCGGTGATCTCGCCCACGCTGTGGCCGGCCCCGGCGCCGATGCGAACGAAAGCCTCGGCCGGATGCGGGAACAGGGACAGCAGGGTGACCAGCCCGGCACCGACGAGGAGGGGCTGCGCGATCGCGGTGTCCCGGATGGTGTCGGCGTCGGAGACCGTTCCGTGGGTGATCAGATCCACCCCGGCGACGGTGGACAGCCATTCCACGCGCTCACGGACGCCGGGAACGTCCAGCCAGGGGGTGAGGAAGCCGGGGACCTGCGCGCCTTGACCGGGGGCAACAATGACGAGCACGGGCATACCCTTCCGCCATCAGAGGCTCGCTGGCCCTGCGAGCGGTGCCAATGTCGACCGGCCAGAATTAGAGGAATCCTACAACGCGCTCAGGGAGAGTCGGTGTCCAGGCGGTCCCAGACGAGGGCCAGTCGGAAGGCCAGCGCATCCCGGGGCTCGGTGGGGCTACGACCGGAGAGAGTCTCGATCCGCCGAAGGCGGTGACGCACCGTGTTCACGTGGACGAACAGCAGGCGCGCGGTGGCCTCGAGGGAACCGGCCTGCTCCAGGAAGGCGGCGAGGGTGTCCACGAGCATCGGATCGGAACGTCGGAGGGGCGCGATGATCTCGTCGACCAGCGCTTCTCGGGCCCCGGGTTCGCCGGCGAGGGCTCGTTCGGGGAGAAGCTCCACGGCCGCGACCGGGCGGGGTGCCTGCGGCCAGGCGGGGGCGGCACGCCAGGCCAGGAGAGCCTCATGGGCAGCGGCGGCCACCTCGGTCAGCCCGGTGGCAGGGGCGCCGAGGATCACCGGACCGGGGCCGAAATGCGGAACGAGCAGCCGGGCGACCCGCGCGGCATCGGCGGGTGTGGGGGTAGCGGCGATGACGACGAGGGTTTGACTGTGCAGCCCCGCGAGCAGATCGATGCTGTGATGGTGCGCCGTGCGCCGTAGCAGGTCGACCACCGATTCGCCCCCCTGCGCCCCGGCTGTCTCCGGTGGGGAACCGACGAGCACGACCGCACCGGTATCGGCCGTCCATCCCAGGGCGGCTGCGCGCGCGGGGAGGGACGGATCGGAGTCACGGCGGAGCATGCCGTCGAGGACGAGTGCCTCCAGGCGTGCGTCCCAGGCGCCTCGCGCCTCGGCGGCTCTTGCGTAGACCTCGGCGGCGGCGAAGGCGACCTCCCGGGAATACACCAGGACGGCAGCGCGCACCTCGTCGGCGGCCTCACTACCCGCGAGTCGGGGAAGGTGCTCCTCGATCAACTCGATGGTGCATCGGACCATGGCCACGGTCTGTTCGAGGGAGATGGCTCGCGCCAGGTCCTGCGGGGCGGTGTCGAAGACGTCGACGTTGACCGCGGGTCGCGGGGCATCATGAGCGAACCAGTCGACGAAAGCGGAGATGCCCGCCTGTGCGACGAGACTCACCCAGGCGCGTTCGTCAGCGGGCAATTCCCGAAACCATGGCAACTGCTCATCCATCCGGGCCGTCGCCGCGGTGGCTAGCGCACCACTCGCCCGTTGGAGCCGACGGGCGGCGTCATGGCGATGGTCGCGCTGCTCCTCCGACAGGGTCATCCGAGGTTCAGCCGAGAGTGGCGGAATCCAGGCCGGTCACGGCGCCGATGATCCGGCCGATCGCGAAGGTCACTCCCGCGGCGAGGACACCGACGAGAAGTTGGCGCACCGCACCGTGGGTGATCCCTCGACCGGAGAATCGGCCGACCATGCCACCTACGAGAAGCATCGCGATTCCGGAGAGCGTGATCGCGATGATGAGCGCGAGGTTTCCTCCGGTGAACAGGTAGGGAAGCACGACGACGAAGGCACCGATGGCGAAGGCGATGAAGCTGAACAGGGCCGCCCTGATCGGTGAGCCCAATTCATCGGGATTCAGGCCAAGTTCCTCGCGTGCCAGGGTGTCGAGGGCAGTCTTCGGATCGCTCATGATGCGCTCAGCCGTCTTGCGAGCTGTTTCCTTGTCGAGACCCTTCGCGCGGTAGATCAGTTCGAGTTCCCGCTGCTCCTCCTCGGGCTTCTCGGCGAGTTCGCGTGCCTCCATGTCGATCTCCCGGCGGAAGAGATCGCGCTGGCTGGCCATGCTCACGTACTCGCCTGCCGCCATGGAGAAGGCGCCTGCGAGGAGCCCGGCGATACCGGCGAACAGTACGACGGCGCGGTCGATGCCGGAGCCGGCAAAACCCATCACGAGAGCGGTGTTGGACACCAGGCCGTCGCTGATGCCGAAGATGGCGGCCCGCCACTGACCGGAGGAGTCCGCCCGATGCCAGTGTTCGCCGAAGTCGATGTCACCCGATGTGGTCACCGTGGGCTCGGGATGGTCGCCAACGGATCCGGCCCGCAGGCGACGGAATGTCTCCGCGTGCTCCCGTTCGTCACTGGGCATCGTGGCCAACGCTTCCGGTTCTTCGTCGTACATCCCGGCGTCGGCCTGCTCGGCCTCCTCGAGATGGGCGAGGACGTCGTTCATCCCCGTGACACCCGCGGCGCGTGCCCGCGCGACAAGGGCGGCGTCATCAGAATCGAGGCTGCTAGGCGGAGGGGGAATGGGGACTCCGCTCTCGGTCAGCTTCTCCACCCAGTGCTCCGCGTGGCGATCCTCGATGTCGGCGAGTTCGAGCAGGGCCTCCCGTCGTTCGCCATCTGTGGCATCAGCGAGCGTGCGGTAGAGCAGGGCTGCATTGCGCTCCGCTTCGAGGTAGCGCAGGAACCGTCGTGGATCGCGTGAACTCATCCTGACCCCTCCGTATTGCCCGCGTCGGCGGCTGCCGGATCGTCGAGTCGGTACCGATCGATGGCATCGCGGACCTGGCTGCTGTCGATGGATCCTTGATCGGCCAACCGGGACAGGGTCTGCACCACGATGGATTCGGCATCGACGAGGAAATGGCGACGCAACGCACCACGGGTATCCGACATGCCCCATCCATCCGTGCCGAGGGAGACGAAGTCCCCCGGGACCCACGGCCCGATTTGATCGGCCACGGCGCGCATGAAGTCTGACACCGCGATGAAGGGACCTGGTGAGTCGGCGAGGCGTTGGGTGACGTACGCCTCGCGGGTGACTCCCTCGGGATCGAGCAGGGCCTCGCGATCGCGGGCCAGGCCGTCGCGGCGCAGCTCATTCCACGAGGTCACCGACCAGACCTCGGCCTGGACCCCCCACTCAGCAGCGAGCATCTCCTGGGCGCGCAGGGCCCAGGGCACCGCGACACCGGAGGCGAGGAGGGTGGCTTTCGGGCCATCGCCCGCGGGTGCCGGGCTGATCCGGTGCATGCCCTTCACGATCCCGTCGACATCGACTCCTTCGGGCTCGGCCGGCTGCAAGTAGGGCTCGTTGTAGACGGTGAGGTAGTAGTAGACGTCCTCGGAGTCCTCGCCATACATGCGCCGAAGTCCTTCGCGCACGATGTGGCCGATCTCATAGGCATAGGCCGGGTCATAGGCGATCACAGCGGGATTCGTCGCGGCGAGGAGGAGCGAATGCCCGTCCTCATGCTGCAGTCCTTCACCATTGAGTGTCGTGCGCCCCGCTGTAGCGCCAAGGACGAAGCCACGAGCCATCTGATCCATGGCCGCCCAGAAGCCATCGCCGGTTCTCTGGAAGCCGAACATGGAGTAGAAGATGTAGATGGGGATCATCGGCTCGCCGTGCGTGGAGTACGACGTTCCGGCAGCGGTGAACGACGCGACGGATCCCGCCTCGTTGATGCCCTCGTGCAGGATCTGCCCATCCACCGACTCGCGATAGCTCAGGACCAGATCGCGATCCACCGACAGGTAGTGCTGACCATGCGGGTTGTAGATCTTCGCGGAGGGGAACAGTGAATCCATGCCGAAGGTGCGAGCCTCATCAGGAATGATCGGGACGAACCGTGCCCCGATCTCCTCGTCCCGCAGCAGGTCCTTCAGCAGGCGGACGAAGGCCATCGTCGTGGCTACCGGCTGCTTGCCGGATCCGCGGCGCATGACGTCATAGGCCTTCTCGTCCGGCTGGGGGAGAGCCTTCACCCGGACCCGGCGCTCGGGCACGGATCCACCGAGTCGACGTCGACGGTCGAGCATGTATCGCATGGTGTCGTCGTCAGGGCCGGGGTGGTAGTACGGCGGGAGCACGCCATCCCCGAGGTCGGCATCACTGAGCGGGATGTGCAGGCGATCGCGGAAGATCTTCAGGTCGTCGAGGGTGAGCTTCTTCATCTGGTGGGTGGCATTTCTCGCCTCGAAGTGCGAGCCGAGTGTGTAGCCCTTGATGGTCTTCGCGAGGATCACGGTGGGCTGCCCGGTCGTCTCGACGGCTGCCTTGTAGGCCGCGTAGACCTTGCGGTAATCGTGACCACCGCGCTGCAATGACCACACCTCATCGTCGCTCCAGCCTTCGACGAGTTTCAGGGCGCGGGGATCGCGGGCGAAGAAGTGATCGCGCACGAAGGCGCCGTCCTCGGCCTTGTAGGTCTGGAAGTCGCCATCGGGGGTGGAGTTCATGATGTTCACGAGCGCGCCGTCGCGATCGCGGGCGAGCAACTCATCCCACTTGCGACCCCAGATCACCTTGATGACGTTCCAGCCGGCACCGCGATACAGCGACTCCAACTCCTGGATGATCTTGCCGTTGCCGCGCACGGGACCATCGAGCCGCTGGAGATTGCAGTTGACCACGAAAACGAGATTGTCTAGTTCCTCTCGTGCCGCGAGGCCGAGTGCGCCGGCGGACTCCACCTCATCCATCTCGCCATCGCCGAGGAACGCCCAGACTCGCTGCTGCGAAGTGTCCTTGATACCTCGCGCCTGGAGGTACTTGTTGAAGCGCGCCTGGTAGATCGCGTTCAGGGGCCCGAGCCCCATGGACACGGTCGGGAACTGCCAGAACCAGGGCATGAGCCGGGGGTGCGGATAAGACGGCAAGCTTCCGCCCGCATGCGACAACTCCTGTCGGAACCCGTCGAGTTGGTTCTCATTCAGGCGTCCCTCGAGGAAGGCGCGGGCGTAGATGCCGGGAGAGGCGTGGCCCTGGAAGTAGACCTGGTCACCGCCGCCGGGATGATCGGGGCCGCGGAAGAAATGGTTGAACCCCACCTCGTACAGGGAAGCGGAGGAGGCGTAGGTCGAGATGTGGCCGCCGACGGAGATCCCCGGCCGCTGGGCGCGATGCACCATGACCGCGGCGTTCCAGCGCACATAGCGCCGGATCTGTCGTTCGATGGCTTCGTCGCCGGGGAACCAGGGCTCCATCTCCGGTGGGATGGTGTTGATGTAGTCGGTCGAGCGCAGGCTCGGGATGCCGACATTGCGCTCAGCGGCACGACGCAGGAGGGAGAGCATGAGGTAGCGGGCGCGGTAGGGGCCCGCGGCATCCACGACCTGATCGAGGGCGGCCGTCCACTCCGAGGTTTCCTCAGGGTCGACATCGACATATTGGGTGGGCAATCCGCCGGCGAGCAGGGGCTGGGGTCGCAGCAGGGGATCGACGCTCATCAGGTGGCCTCTCTTCGCATCGGGGTGTGATGCCGGGTCTTGTCATCCTGGGTCGTGGCTCATCGGGTCTCGATGGGCCCTCACATCCCCTCTATCCTCTCTCACCCCTGCTCGAAGCGCACCGATACCCACGTCCTTGATCTGAGCAATCCAGTCAACTCGCTTGCCAAGTGGTGTCCGGTCCGGTGGACTACGGACATGTCCGCCGAGGTCGCGGGTGTGGTCAGCGTGCTGGGAATCGCGCCAGGCCACCTCGTCTGGGAAATGGGAGTCGACGACGACTGCGATCGCGAGCTTCGCTCGGGGCTCTCATCGGTCGAGGGACTCGACGTCATCAATGAGGACGAGTACCCCGATGACGTCGTCGATGTCGTCCTGCTGTGGTGGCGTGACGAGGATGGGGACCTCGTGGATGCGCTGGTCGATGCGATCGGTCCGCTCGCTGATCACGGCGTCGTGTGGTTGTTGACGCCCAAACCAGGTCGGGATGGGCACGTCGAAGCCGAGGACATCGCTGATGCGGCACCGACAGCCGGGCTGCAGCAGACCTCGACGGTGAG
>CAZVCZ010000059.1:0-10303 GCA_964626275.1 uncultured Bifidobacteriaceae bacterium
GAACGTCGCCAATTGCTCGATCTGATCGTCTCCGTTCCCGACACCATCGAGCGATCCGGGCTGGAGCAGGCCCTCGCCTCGGTCTCCCAGCGCGTGCTCATCGCGCCGGGGAAGGCCGAGGACTCCGCCGATGTCGTGACGCGTGTCCTCGATGGGGCCACCGGACTCGCGGAGAATCCCGATGCCGCGCCCCAGGCCGCCGCCGATCTGGTTCTGGCCGATTCCTGGCAGGTCCTCCCCGCCTCGACCGGGCCGGATTCCTCGGCGGACGTCATGCGGTTGCAGTGGACGCCCGATCTTCACGTGGTGCTCACCCGACCCGGGTCTCCGTTCGTCGCCGTGGAGCGGCTACGTGCCTCAGCGCTATTGCGCCTCGTCGACGCGCTCGCGAGCGCACCGGCCGGCGAGGGTGGATTCGGGTGGCGTGAATCCACCCGGCTGGGACGCCCGGTGACGATCCGCCTGGCTCGACCGTGGGATGCCGAATCGGTCGCCGAGATGCATGCCCGCTGTTCGGAGGAGACTCGATTCGAGCGGTATTTCGCCCCCGTCTCCGACTGGCGCGAGGATCAGTTGCGGCGCATCGCGGGCGGACATCGAGGGGCGACACTCGTCGCCATTGCCGACGACGGCCGAATCGTCGGACTGGGCAATGTCTTTCCCGATCGCCCGGAGACGACCAAGACCGCAGAGATCGCGGTCATCGTCGAGGACGACTGGCAGGGGCAGGGGCTCGGCCGGTCACTCCTCGATCACCTCATCGAGTTGGCGGGGCGCCTGGGCTTCGAGGCGGTCACCGCTCTCGTGCTGGCGACCAACTCCACGATGCTGTCGCTGCTGGAATCACGCGGGCTGGCCTGGGAACGCTCCGCCGACCCGGATATGGGATCACGGGTTGTCCGATTGACCGCAGCACTGCCGAACTAGTCGTTGTCGGCATCGCGACGGCTCATCCGCGCGATTCGCGCGACCTGGTCATGGCGCTCGACAGCAGCGACGACGATGACATGAACGCCGACCCTGGTCCGCGCATCGTGCAATTCCTCGCGTAGATGCTCGACGCTCTCAACTCGTCGAGTGCTGATCCCCGGGGCAGCGAGCAGGGCAGCGAGATCCGAGCCATGCGGGGTGCCGAAGACCCTCTCGAAGTCCACCGCGAATCGTGGAGCGCCCTGCTCGAGTTCGCCGAAGATCCCGCCGCCATCGTTGTCGATGACGACGTAGACCAGATGCGGGTGGGCTTCTCCGGGTGCTGCCAGCAACCCATTGCGGTCGTATATCGCGGTCAGATCTCCGATGAGACACACCGTGAAACCGGAGGCGACGCTGGCGATTCCCCAGGCGGTCGAGACCACTCCATCGATTCCCGAGGTTCCGCGATTGGCGAGGACTCGCGCCCTGATCGCTCCGGCGAAGCTGGACACATGACGCACCGGCCAGGAGGGGCCAACGACGAGTAGGTCATCGTCTCGAAGGGTGGCGACGACCTCTCGTGCGATGCGCGCACCATCGAGTTCGCCGGACTCTTCGAAAGCCTCCTCCACGTGATGCGCCCGTGCGCGATCCGCGTCCTCCCAGGCCGTTCGCCAGTCAGGATCGCGTGCGATGTCGCCGTCGCGGACCGTGGGGAGGACGGGGAGGAAGGACTCTGCCGTGCTGAGCGGATCGCAGCGATATCCCTCCGGCCGTGGATCCACCACGATGTGGTGGTCGGCACCTCGAATGAGCGACATCAGACTGCGGTGCAGCCCGACACGACCGATCGTGAGAACGACCCTGGGTCGGTGGGCGGCAATGAAGCTCGCATCGGCCGCGATGAGTGGGCCATGTCTTAGCGCTCCTTCCAGATGCGAGGCGCACCCCGAGGGTTCGCTGATCACCGGCCATCCGGTGAGGCGAGACAGCTCCTCGATCGCCTGCGGGTCCGCAGCCTCCCGCGGGAATCCTGCGGTGTCTCCGACGATGATCACCGCGTGAGGTGAGGTCGCGTTCTCCGGCAGTGGGATCGATCGATCTGTCGGGTGACTCATCGCGAATGGTGTCGTCGCCGACCTCACGATGTCCGCGGCCTGCTCCTGGACCGCCTCATCGTCGACCAGCGGTTCGTCGAGGGCGAGGTTGATGTGGACTGGACCGGGGTGCATCGGATCGGTCGCCATCGCCACCGCGGCGACCACCGCCGACACGTCGGCGAGCGCATCCGCATCGGTGAGATCGCAGGTGAATCGGCACTCGCCGCCGAACAACCCCGGTTGAACGATCGTCTGATTCGCGCCCACACCACGCAGGCGCTCCGGCCGGTCCGCGGTCACCGCAATCAGCGGGACACCGCCGTAGGTCGCTTCGACGATCGCCGGATGGAGATTGACGGCCGCAGTGCCCGAGGTGGTGACCACGGCGACGGGACGGCCTGATCCCTTCGCCAAGCCCAGGGCGAGAAATCCGGCGCTGCGCTCATCTACCCGAACGTGAAGGCGAAGTCGCCCCTGCCGTTCACCCGCGGCAAGCGCCAGCGCGATGGGCGCCGACCGGGATCCGGGGGCCAGGACGACATCGTGCACGCCTGATGCGAGCAGCGTCTCGACCATGACGCCACCGCGCAGCATCGAGGAGCCCATCGGCAGGCTCATCCCGCTGACACCGCCGCCGCCACCAGGTCCGCTCCCCCCGCATCCCACGCCTCGATCGCTCGCTCTCGCCACTGTCGAGCGCGGTCGTCATCGAGCCGTGCCCGGGCTCGCATGAGCGCATCCAGATCTGGATTCACCGGCTCCACCGCGAGAACCCCACCGACCGGGACCCTCGGTTCGGACACCACATCCTCAGCGAGGAGGGCACCGGTTCCGAAGCCACACGCGCCCGGCTCCTCGGGCAGGGCTGCCGCCAGCGCCAGTCCCATCGACAGACCGACCGCCGAATCGAGGGCTCCGGATACGACGACCTGTCCCGGGAAACCTTCGACCACCCGGAGCCCCGCCCGAGCACCTCCGGAAGGCCCCGCCTTGACGATCACGACGTCCGCGATGTCGGCGAGCTCCGTCATCTCCACGCCGTCGATGCGCACCGCCTCGTCGACGGCGATGCGAATCTCGACTCGATCGCGCAGTGCCTTCAGGTCCTGCAGATCCGCGCAGGGTTGTTCGACATAGTCGATGCCGTAGGCGATCAATCTGGTGAGCACGCGAACGGATTCCTCCAGGGTCCATCCCGCGTTGGCATCGAGTCGGATCGCCACGCGATGGTCACTGCCCTTCGAGCGCATGGCGCTATCGACGGCGTCTCTCACACTGGCTACCCGAGCCTCGTCCTCGCCGAGTCGCTGCCCGGGTGTAGCGACCTTGATCTTCACCGTCGTGCATCCAAGATCGAGAACCGCCGCCCGTGCGAGCGCCGCAGCGTCGTCAGCCTTCACCGCCGGGATGATCGCGTTCACTGGAACGACCTGCCGCAACGGTGTGGGCCACTGGCCGAAGGCTGCCTCGGCTGCGGCCGCGAGCCAGGGTGCCGCCCGTTCGGGGGAATAGTCCTCGAACGGAGCGAATTCACCCCACCCCTGCGGTCCCCGCACCAGCATGCCCTCGCGCACGTCGATGCCGCGGAATGTTCGCGTGAGGGGCAACGCAAACGGAACCGCATCATGCAGGAGGTCACCGAGGGTGAGGGGCATTGCCGGCAGCCGCGTTCTACGGGCGCCGCGGGAACTTGCCGAAGTCGGGCCTGCGGCGCTGTGCGTAGGCGTCGCGGCCTTCCTGCGCCTCCTCGGACATGTAGAACAGCAACGTCGCATCCCCGGCGAGTTGCTGAACGCCGGCGAGGCCGTCATCGGCGGCATTGTGCGATGCCTTGAGCATGCGAAGCGCCAGCGGCGACAGGGACAGCATGCGCTGGGCCCAGCGCACCGTCTCCTGCTCCAACTCCGGCAGTGGGACGACGGCATTCGCCAGTCCCCAGTCGTATGCCTGCTCGGCGCCGTACTGGTCGCAGAGGTACCAGACCTCACGCGAGCGCTTCTGGCCGATAGTGCGCGCCAGGAGACCGGAGCCATAACCGCCATCGAAGGAGCCGACCTTGGGACCGGTCTGTCCGAACCGGGCGTTGTGGGCGGCAATCGTCAGGTCGCACACCACATGCAGCACATGGCCGCCGCCGATCGCATAGCCGGCGATCATGGCGATCACCGGCTTCGGCGTGCGCCGGATCTGGATCTGCAGATCGAGGACGTTGAGGCGACCGATGCCCTTGCGGGCCACATCGTCGTCGCCGATGTAGCCGTCATCGCCCCGGATCATCTGATCGCCGCCAGAGCAGAACGCCCAGTCTCCCTGCCCGGTGAGGATGATCACCCCCACGCGATCATCATCGCGGGCGCGGTTGAGCGCATCGGCGAGTTCGAACAGGGTTTGCGGTCGGAAGGCGTTGCGCTTGTGCGGTCGATTGATCGTCAGTTTGGCGATACCTGCGGCGTCACCGGTCGAGATCTCGTAACGGATGTCGGTGTAGTCACCCTCGGACTCCCAGGTGCAGCCGGGCAGGATGCTGGAGTAGCCAGGGTCGGTGAAAGCCGGGCTGTCCTCCGCCACCACGGGCGGCAGGACGTACTTCGTGCGCGAATCGAACACCGGCGCCGTCGGGGGGGTCAACTCCTGGGACATGAATGCCTTCGACCTTTCGCATCGGGGCGGACCGCGGGCGCGGTTCTCCCGACCCAACCTAGTCAGCCCTAGGCTCCTCGGCATGCCCATGCCCACCCCTGGCAGCCTGCGCGTCGTCGCGATCCCCCCGGGACCCTCCGGTGTCGAGGTGGCACGAGGAGTGGTGGAGCAGGCATTCGACGACACCAGCGGCGCGGCGGCCCTCGTTGCCGACCCCGGCGAGGCCGTATCGATCCTGCGCCCGGATCTCCCCCTGGAGGATCCCCGGACCCGCCTGATCCTCATGACCAGCGGTTCGATTGGTGACCCCAAGGGTGTGTGCTGGTCCCGGGACAACCTCATGGCGATGACCTCGATGTGGCGCCAGGCCTACCCCGAACTCGATGCGGCTCCACGCATCATCGCCCTCCCGGTCACGAGCGCCGGGGGGCTCGGCGCCGTCATCCGCGGTGTTCTCGACGCCGCCCCCATCGTGGCCCTGCCCAGCATCGGTGGAGCCGGTCGCTTCGATGCGGGCGCCCTGCGGGACATCGTCGCCCCTCTCGCCGATGATGGGCCGGTCATCTCGCTCGTCCCCACCCAGTTGGCCCTCCTCCTGCGCGATGATGACGGCCGTCATGCGCTGCGCTGCATACGGAAGGTCTTCCTCGGCGGAGCGGCCTCTCCCGCAGTTCTGCTCGAGGAGGCCACTCGACTCGGTGTCGACGTCTCGACCACCTACGGCATGACCGAGACCTGCGGCGGATGCGTACACGACGGGATCCCGCTCGACGGCGTCGATGTTCGGATCGAATCGAGCGGGCGGATCCACCTCGCCGGTGCCATGTGTGCGCTGGGCTATCGACTGCGCCCCGAGGAGACAGCCGAACTCTTCGGTCGAGCTGCCGCCGGCTCCTCCTACGCGACCGGTGACGTGGGCGCGTGGAACGACGACCGGCTCGTCGTCCTCGGCCGCATCGACGACATCGTGCAGGTGCGTGGCTACAACGTGGCCCTCGGCGCCGTTGAGACGGCCATCACTGAATCAGGTCTCGCCCGCGAAGCGGTGATCATGGCGACGGAGGATCCCGTCGATGGACATCGGCTCATCGGGCTGGCCATCCCGGCTCGCGATCTCGGTTCCGATGCCGATGCCGATATGGCCGCGTGGGTGCAGGACATCGCCCAGGCGGTGCGCGAGCGCCTCGGATCAGCCGCCGTTCCCGCGACACTGACACCGGTGTCGGTGCTGCCCTACCTGTCGAATGGCAAGATCGACCGTCTCGCTGTCCACCGCGCCCTGATTTCGCGTGACGGCGGGACCGGACAGGATGAGACCGAAGGGATGCGATAGCCGTGGCGACGCTGGGCGAATGGATTGCCGGGGCGCGCCCGCGTACCCTTCCGGCCGCGATCGCCCCGGTCGTCGTCGGAACCGGGGTCGCCGCCGGTCTTGACTCGGCCCACCCGATCCGCGCAGGGCTCGCCCTCTGCGTTGCCGTGAGCTTCCAGGTCGGCGCGAACTACGCCAATGACTACAGCGACGGAGTGCGCGGCACCGACGAGGATCGCCTCGGCCCGGTCCGACTCGTCGGGCAGAAACTCGCACCCGCGCGCTCGGTGCGGGCCGCAGCATTCGCCAGCCTCGGCCTCGGGGCGCTCGCCGGATTCATCCTCGTCGCCCTGATCGGACAGTGGTGGCTCCTCGCCGTCGGCGCCGCCGCGATCGCCGCCGCATGGTGGTACACCGGCGGGGAGCGCCCCTATGGGTATCGAGGCCTCGGCGAACTCAGCGTGTTCGTGTTCTTCGGCATCGTGCCGGTCATCGGGACCGCCTACGTGCAGACCCTGTCCTGGTCGAGCACCGCGCTCCTCGCCTCGATCGGCGTTGGCTCCATCGCCTGCGCGATCCTCGTGGCCAACAACCTCCGCGACATCCCTACCGATATCCAACATGGCAAGGTCACCCTCGCGGTTCGACTCGGTGCCCCCAGAACCCGCGGATTGTTCATCGCGCTCCTGGTGATCCCCTACGTCATCGTCATCGTGCTCGCGACCGGGTGGGGCCCGGGCATCATCGGCGCCTGGTGGGCCCTGCTGTCACTCCCGCTCGCCGTTCGGGCCGGCTTCAGCGTTGTCGACGGCGCCACCGGCCGTGATCTCATCCCGGTCCTGTCCATGACCGGCCTGCTCTCCGCCGCCTACGGCCTGCTGCTCGGAGTCGGGCTCGCCCTCGGTTGAGAGAACGTCGACTGCCGCTCCTCCCTCGGCGTCACGCCCACGGTCGACCGCTGCCGCTTCAACGAGCGCATCCTCCTCGAGCGCATTGCGTTCGATCCGCTCATTGATCCGACGGAAGACCCCCCATACCGAGGCGCTCGCGCTGTCGCGGCTCCGGTCGAGGAGGAAGAAACCGACGACACCGGACACGACGATCGCGACGGCGATCGCTAGCAGTCCACGCCACGGGGTGACCAGTTGCACGATGAGCCAGGCCGCGAAGAACAGGGCCACTCGCAACCCGGTGTAGACGATGAGCCCTCGCACTCCTCCACGGTAGGCGACAGGATGTCTCCCATCCGGTCCGGGGTTACTCTGGTACCACGTGCGTGAGTCCACCACCTGACTCGTCGACTAGAAGGGGAGGAACCGATGCTTCGCGTTGCCGGTGTGCTGCTCGGTCTCGCCCTGTACATCTGGTTCATCGTCGATGTGGTGCGCACCCCACGGACCGACGTGCGCACGCTGCCGAAGTTCGTCTGGTTGATCCTCGTCCTCGTCCTACCGCTCCTCGGCGGCGTGCTCTGGCTGATCGCCGGTCGGCCGCGCTCGCAGCGGCCCCGATTCGGCGGCCGGCGCTCCCGGGGCCCGGTCGCGCCCGATGACGATCCGACGTTCCTGCGCCAACTGGACCAGGAGACGTGGAGCGAGCGCATGCGTCGTCGTCGCGACGGCGGCGCTGACCCCGCTTCCCCCTAACCGCCGTTCCTCACACTCCTGCGTAGGAGTGCAGGCTGTTGACGAAGAGGTTGACGCCGAAGTAGTTGATGAGGAATGAGACCCATCCCAGTAGGGCGATCACGGCGGCGCGGCGCCCCCGCCACCCGGCCGTCGCCCGCGCGTGGAGATATCCGGCATAGATCACCCAGGTGATGAAGGCCCATGTTTCCTTGGGATCCCAGCCCCAGTAGCGACCCCATGCATTCTCCGCCCAGATCGCTCCCGCGATCACAGCGAAGGTCCACAGCGGGAAGGCGAAGGCCAGGATGCGATATGCCAGGGTGTCCAGTCTGCTGGCCTGGGGCAGCCTCGCGACCGCCCCGCGGACTCGGCCCTTGCGCTCGGCCCGCTCGCGCCAGAGGTAGAGCATGGTGATTCCAGCCGCCACGGTGAAGGCACCACCGCAGATGACCGCAGCGGACACGTGGATCACCAACCACCATGACTTCAGGGCCGGAACCAGTTGGGCCGCTTCGGTGTAGAGAACGGTCACGGCGAGGCCCAGGGTGAGCAGCGTCGCAGCGGTCACGAACAGACCGAGCCACCGCACATCCCGGCGAAGCGACACGATGAGGAAGACTCCGAGGACGGCGACCGCCGAGGACAGGGAGTACTCGTACATATTGCCCCACGGCACACGCCCCGCCCAGATCCCGCGGAGGACGGTGCCGAGCAGCAGCAGGCCAAAGCCCAGCCACGCCAGGGATAATCCGATGTTTCCCGCCCGCCGACCACGAAGGTCCTCCTCAGGAGAACTCTGCGGGTGCACATCGACGATCGTCGTTCCCTCACCGGCGGCGACGGCGACTGGCGCCTGTCGGGTCGGGGCGTCCACTCGATTTCCCCGCGCAGAGAAACTCGCCGCGAAGGCGATCATCGAGAAGGTGAGCACCACCATCGACGCATAGACCGCTGCATTGCTCCACTCCGCCAGGCTTGCCGCGCTCACCTTGCTCCTCCCTGTCGGTCCTCGAAGGACCGACCATCGGATTGCATCTCACCGGCCGCACGGGCGACCGCATCGACGTCCTCCTCCAGATTCGCCTCATCCGTGCGGGCCAATCCGGCGATCTCCACGGTAGTCCCCGCCTCATCGTCGCGTGCGCGGACCCAGACTCGGCGTCGCTTGATGAACAGGGACATCATGAGGCCGAGGAGGGCTGCGCCGGACGCGATCAGCGCGGGCTCCTTGCCGGGGTCGTGCGCGATCTGGAAGGACGCCCAGCGTTGCCATCCGACGAAACTCAACTCCCCCACCCCGTCGGGCAGCTCCCAGGTCTGACCGGGACGCAGCGCCTCGAGCCCGATCTGGCTCATGGTGTCGGTGACCAGTCGGTACACGCTCTGGGGTGCCCCGTCGTCGAGGCCGAGATCGCCGATCCACGCGGATGCGAAGATCGCCGGATCGTCGGCCGCCGGGAATGACGAGTGCGGTCCGCGCACATCATCCACGGCCGCGGTCGGCAGGAACAGCATCTGGAAACCCAACTGCGGCAATGCATCAGGGGCCTTCACCACACCGATCGAGGTCTGGTTCCCATCCTGGGGAAGAACGACGACCGCATCATCGAAGACCAATCGACCCTCGGCATCGCGGACCTCGAGGATGGGCGCATATCCGTGTCCGACGAGGAAGACCTTGGCGCCGTCGAAGGCGAGTGGTTCGTTGACCCGGATGACCTCCGTCGTTTCCGGAGCGCCCGGCTCCGGGCGGACCGTGACCTCGGCCTCGAACAGTCGTGGAGCGCCCCGCTGGGAAGTCTCGCGCTCGAACTCGACGCGAAACTCCTCGAGGCTGAAGGAGAAGGGATCGAGGTCATCGGGAGAGGACAGGCGACCACCACCCCACGCGTCGTACTGGGTGAGGGTGTTGGAGAACCCGGTGCCCTCGCGCACGATGACATTGCCCCGCCAGCCCATCAGCGAGCCGTAGGCAACAGCCAGCAGCAGGGCGATCAGCGCGGCATGGAAGAGCAGGTTGCCGGTCTCCCGGGAGTATCCCTTCTCCGCGGCCACCCAGCCGCCCTGTTCATCCTCGCCCTGGGACACCCGCCAGCGGCGTCGACGCAGGTCCGCCGCGGCACTCTCGAGCACGACTGCGGACCCGCCATCTGCGCGATCCGGGGAGCGGACCCAGCTGCGGTACTCCGGGAGCCGCTGCAGTCGACGCGGCGCCCGTGGCGGGGTGCTGCGCAGAGCTCGGATGTGGGTGGCCGTGCGCGGAAGCACGCATCCGATGATGGAGACGAAGAGCAGTAGGTAGATCGCCGCGAACCAGGGGGCCGCGTAGACATCGAAGAAGCCGAGCCGATCCAGGATCGGCCCCCAGGTGGGGGCATCGGCGATCCACTCGCGCACGAGGATCGGATCGATTCCGCGCTGCGGCAGGATCGAGCCGGGGATCGCCGCGATGGCAAGGAGGAACAGCAGGATCAGGGCCGTGCGCATGCTGGTGAGCTGGCGCCAGGCCCAGCGCAGGAATCCACCCGGACCGAGCGGCGGCAACGGGCTCGCACTCGGCGAGGTGCCCGTGTCGATCTGCGGTGGACTGGTCATGACCTTCTCAGTCTCACCCATCGTGTGGCGATGCGCGCATCCTGGTCTCTCCACCGCACCCGTCCACGCGTCACCGCGCTCACACCGTCCACGGCACTCACAGGATCGTCTCGAAT
>CAZVCZ010000060.1:0-10167 GCA_964626275.1 uncultured Bifidobacteriaceae bacterium
TCGTGGTCCGTCGCCGGGTCCGTCAGCTGTTCGACGCACTTCTCGGGCTCCTCCTCACCGTCATCATCTTGACCGCGACGAATTGGGCGATCGAGGAATACGCGACCGACAGGTTGCGCTCAGCCCTCACCGGCACCCTGAGCGATCAGATCGCCCCCACCGCTCCCCTGCTCGGTGGGCTCATCGCCTTCATCACCGTGGCACGCCTCATGGGGCGCCGTCCCTGGAACGCCCTGAGTGTCCTGGTCATCGCCGCGCAGGTGCTCATCGTGCTCGTCGGCGGAACTGTTGCGGTCCCCGGCCTGGCAGTGACGATCTTCTCCGGCTGGGGTGTCGGCCTGCTCGCCCGATACGCCCTCGGCACCCCCACGACGCGCCCCTCCGGCGCCCAGGTCGCCGAGACCCTGGCTCGGTCCGGTCTTCCGCTGACTGTGCTGCGTGCCTCGCGCAACACCTCGGTCGGGCGCCGTTATCAGGCCACGACCAGGGAGGGGGACAACCTCGAGATCGTCGTCCTCGACCGGGACCTTGAGGGCGCGGGGCTGGCCCGCTCCGCCTGGCGAGCGCTGCGACTGCGGGAGGAATCTGCCGACTCGGCGTTCAACATGCGTCGCGCCCTCGATCATGCGGCACTCATGGCCTACGCCTGCGAAGCGGCGGACGTTGCCGTGCCACGTCTGGTCCTCGCGAGCGAGGCCGGTTCGGACTCCACCCTGCTGGCCTACCGCTACCTCATCGGCCGGCGCTTCTCCGAACTCACCGGCGACGATCTCACCGATGAGGATCTCGTGGGTGCGTGGCGCATCGTGCGCGACATGCACGAAGCGCAAATGGCGCATCGTGCGCTCACTGCCGAGAACCTCATGATCGACGGGCACCGCAAGGTCTGGGCCCTGGGTGAATCGCGCGGAACCGTCGCCGCCAGTGATCTCGCGATGCGCATCGACGTCGCCGAGATGCTGTGCACGCTCGCGATGATCGTCGGAGCCGATCGCGCGGTGCGCACCGGGCGCCGAGTCCTTGGCGTCTCGACGATGGCGCGAGCGCTCCCGGTGCTGCAGCCGGTCGCGCTGTCTGCCCCGACCCGCAAGGCGATGCGCAAGCGTCGTGACCTCATGGTGCACCTGCGCGATGCGATCGTGGAGATTAGACCCGACGCCGACACCGAGCAGATCAAACTCGAACGGATCAAGCCGCGCACGCTCATCATGATCGTCGTTGGCGGTATCGCCGCCTACGTCCTGCTTTCCCAGCTTGCACAGGTCGATCTCGTCACTCTCGTATCGACTGCATCGCTGGAATGGCTCGCCGTCGCCTTCATCGCCGCCATCGTGACCTATCCGGGAGCGGCATGGTCATTGAGCGGCTTCGTGCCCGAACGACTCAAACTCAATCGAACAGTCATGGCGCAGGTCGCCGGCGATTTCGCGACCCTGGTCTCCCCACCCACGCTCGGCGCCATCGCCATCAACCTGCGCTACCTCACCAAGGCCGGGCTACATCCAGCTCTGGCCACGGCCAGCGTCGGTGTGTCCCAGGTCGCTGCATTCGTCATCCACATCCTGCTACTCACCGGATTCGCGATCGCTGCGGGAACCCAGGCGGACTTCACCTTCGATCCGCCGCCATGGGCTGTCATCGCCGCGATCATCGTCGCGCTGCTCGTGATCGCCGCCTTCGCGGTGCCGATCGTGCGTCGCTATGTGTTCGGTCGAGTGCGGCCCCTCCTGCGGGAGGTGATCCCCCGGCTGGTCACCGTCGCCCAGCGACCCACCAAGTTGCTCGAGGGTATCGGCGGCATCCTGCTGCTGAACCTCGGTTACATCATCACCCTCATCGCGTGCGTGCGTGCTTTCGACGGCGATCTCAACATCGCCGCTATCGCCGTCGTTTATCTCGCCGGGGCCACGATCGGGCAGGCGGCGCCAACCCCCGGTGGTCTGGGTGCGGTCGAGGCGGCACTCGCCGCCGGGCTCACCGCCGCTGGGCTTCCCGGCGGGATCGCGGTGTCGAGCGTTCTGCTCTTCCGCCTCATCACCTTCTGGATTCCGACCGTGCCCGGCTACTTCGCGTTCAATTGGCTCACGAAGAAGGGCGCGCTCTAGCGGTCAGCGCTAGCGTTCTCCTATGAGCGAAGAGCGCGTCACCATTACGCCCCTGGCCAATGGCTCCCTCGAGGTCACCGGACCGGTCACCGTCACCGCGACCGATGGCACACCCATCGAGGTCACCGACCGGACCTGGCTGTGCCGCTGCGGCGCCTCGGAGAAGAAGCCCTTCTGCGACGGCAGCCACAAGAAGATCGGCTTCACCTCGACCGTGGAGCCCCCGACCGAGGGCTGACCTCACACCCAGATCGACACGATCAGGGTCAGGATCGGCGCGACCACGAGCGCGGGAAGCAGATCACCCACCGCGAGCTTCGTCACGCGCAGCAGGCGCAGTCCCACTCCGATGAGCAGGATGCCACCCGTCGCGGTGATCGAGGCGATCGCCGAGGCCGCGACCACGGCGCCGACGAACACACCGAGCAGCGTGAACAGGCCCTGGATCACCCCGACGCTGATCGCCGAGGCGGCCACACCCCAACCGAGGGTCGCCGCGAAGGCGACCGAGGCCACCCCGTCCAGGGTCGACTTCAACGCGAGTTGGTCGATGCCCTGACCGAGCCCGTCGGAGAGCGCGCCGAGGATCGCGAGCGGACCGATGCAAAACAACAGCGACGCGTCCACGAAACCCTCGATGAAGCGCCGGCGCGCCTCGCTGCCCGAAGTCTTCGACATCCGCCGCTGCAGCCACCCGCCGACGCCTTCGAGCCTCGATTCGATGCGCAGCAGCGAGCCGATCACACCACCGATGACGACCGAGCCGAGCACGATCAGCAGCGGCGCCGACGACCCGACATCCGCCTGCCAGTCGACATCGGTGATCGCGACGACGTTGAGGGCAGCGACGACAAGGGTGACCAAACCCAGTGCCGACGTGATGAGATCGCGTGTGCGCTCTGGCAATCGGGAGCCGAGTGCCACACCGACCGCGGAGCCGACCAGGATCGCGCCCATATTGATGAGCGTGCCCAGTCCGATCACGCAGGGAGACTAGGGCACGCGATGCGCCTCAGGCCGTGCGGGGATCAGTAGTAGGGCTTGTCGGTCTCGACCTGCAGGGTCCATGCGTTGATGCCACCGCCCACATGCAGCGCATCGGAGAAACCCGCACCCTTCACGACCGCGAGCGCCTCCGCCGAGCGGGATCCGACCTTGCAGAACAGCACGATCTGCTTGTCCTGGGGCAGCTTCTCCAATGCAGATCCGTTGAGGAACTCCCCCTTGGGGATGAACTCCTCGTCCGCATCGATAGTCACGATGTCCCACTCGATGGGCTCGCGCACGTCGACGAGCAGGAAATCCCGTTCGCCGCGAGCACGTTCGTCGATCATGAGCTTCAGATCGTGAACGCTGATCGTCGAGTCCTTCGCGGCCGCCGCAGCTTCATCGGAGATCGTCCCGCAGAACGCCTCGTAGTCGATCAACTCGGTCACGGTCGGGTTCTCACCGCACACCGCACAGTTCGGGTCCTTGCGTATCCGCACCTCGCGATAGTCCATCTCGAGGGCGTCATAGACCTTCAACCGACCAAGCAAGGGGTCGCCGATGCCGGTGAGGAGCTTGATGGCCTCGGTGACCTGGATCGAGCCGATCGAGGCACACAGCACACCGAGCACACCGCCCTCTGCGCAGGAGGGCACCATGCCGGGCGGCGGCGGCTCGGGATACAGGCACCGATAGCACGGGCCATGCTCGGCCCAGAACACGCTGGCCTGACCGTCGAAGCGGTAGATGGATCCCCAGACATAGGGCTTGCCCAGCAGTACGCACGCGTCATTCACCAGGTAGCGGGTCGCGAAGTTGTCCGTGCCATCGATGATGAGGTCGTACTGGCTGAACAGCGGCATGACGTTCGTCGAGTCGAGCCGCTCTTCATGCAGGACGACATCGACGTAGGGGTTGATCTCCTTGATCGAATCCCGCGCGCTCTCGGCCTTGGATCGACCGATATCCGAGACACCGTGGATGATCTGGCGCTGCAGATTGGATTCATCGACGACGTCGAACTCGACGATGCCGAGAGTGCCGACACCGGCCGCGGCCAGGTACATCAACGCCGGCGAACCAAGCCCACCTGCGCCAACGCACAGCACGCGGGCGTTCTTCAGTCGCTTCTGTCCGATCATCCCGACGTCCGGAATGATCAGGTGGCGGCTGTAGCGGCGAACCTCGTCAGGGCTGAGGTTCTCCGCCGGCTCGACTAGAGGCGGCAGGCTCATCGCGGAGGGCTCCTTCGCATTCGTGCTGGAGCTACCAGTCTCGCCGATGCCTCCAACCCACGCACCCGCGCCCCTGACCGAGGCGAATTTCACCTATGCGGTGGGAACGGTGACCCGGCCGATGAAGCGACGCCAGGCGCCGGCGACCTCTGCGGGATGCTCCATCATCGCCACGTGCCCCGAATCGGGCAGGACCACGACATGGGCATCCGGAAAATGGCGCGTGACCCGGTGGGCAGCCTTCGCATCCACGAGTTGATCGCGCTGGCCGTAGACCGTGACGACGGGAACCTCCACCCGCTCAGCGAGCTTCCACGGTCGATCCGGACCAGCGTCGAAGAACGTCGCCAGCAATCCGCGAAGGGAAGACAGCGTCGCGTCGGTGACATAGGGAAGTCCGTCCCGGCGACGAGCCTCGTCCTCGGACATGCGTCGACGTTCATCCGACAGCCGTTGCGGGTCTGCGAACACCGATCGGAACGTGTCGTCGACACGCCGCTCGACCGACAGCTTCATGTAGCGGTCCACCAGTCGCTCACCCACGCCGGGAATAGCGATGACTGGCATGTGCGCGGTTCCGCGGCGCAGTCGTCGTGCGGGCAGCGCCGGGGCAATGAGCGTGAGGGAGGCCACCAGGTCGGGACGCTGCGCCGCGAGGTGCAATGCCACCGAACCGCCCAGGGAGTTGCCGAACACCTGCCACCCGCCGGGTGTCGACCGACCAGCCAGATCGTCGAGGTGATCGAGCAGCATCGCGACGCTGCGCGCATGACCGCGTGGACTGTAGTCGCCATCGCGAGGTGGTGGCGATGCCCCGAAGCCCGGGAGATCCACCGCGACAGTGTCGAGATCGGCATCGAGTTCGGTCATCAGCTCGATCCAGTTCAGCGACGAGCCACCGAGTCCGTGGATCATCACCGCACGAGGACGATCCCCGGATCCCTCGAGAAGGGTCCCCGACGGACTCGTGCGCACCGAGAGGGTCCCGGTCTCCAGGGGCACTATCCGGGGCGTCCAGCGCATCGAGGGGCTCATCCCTCCATGAGAGCACCCCGACCTCTCCTGTGTCCTGACGGGGTGGGTGTTCCTCGTTTAACATGAACGGCGTGACCAGCACCGCGCCTCCGGATTCCTTGGGAAGCGAACGAAGCACAGCCCGCCTGCCCCGCGAGGAACGTCGGCTTCAGTTGTTGACCGCAGCGCGTGAGGTCTTCGTCGCCCAGGGCTACCACACGACGGGAATGGACGACATCGCTGAACGTGCGGGGGTCAGCAAGCCCGTTCTCTATCAGCACTTTCCGGGGAAACTGGATCTGTATCTGGCCCTGCTCGACGAAGGCATCGCGGCCCTGCTGGAGACGCTGCGCTCGGCGATGGCCAGCACCACTGACAACCGACAGCGCGTCCAGGCAGCCGTCACCGGCTATTTCGCGTTCGTCGACAATCCCGACAGCCCCTATCGGCTCGTCTTTGAAAGCGACCTCACCCACGATCCCCGCGTGCGCGAGCGAGTCGAGCGAGCCGATGACGAATGCGCAGGGCTGTTCAGCCGCGTCATCGCCGCCGATACCGGTCTCTCCGATGAGCAGGCACATTTGCTGGCCGCTGGACTGCTCGGGATGGCCCATGTCGCCGCGCGTCGATGGCTGCGCGATCGCGACAGTATCGACCTCGAGGTGGCTGCCGACCTGATCTCCTCGCTGGGGTGGCGCGGGATCAGCGGGTTCCCCCTCTCGCACCCCCCGGAGGTTGTGGGTTAGCCTGCCGCCTATGGAGGTCAAGATCGGCGTCGTGCACACCGCCCGAGAAATCGTCTTCGACAGCCCGCAGACAGCTGAAGAGGTCACTGCGGCTATCACCAAGGCCCTCAAGGACGAAAGCCTGCTCAGCCTCGAGGATGATCGGGGTCGACAGGTCCTCGTGCCCGCGGAGCGCATCGCCTACGTCGAACTTGGCGTCCCGGCTGCGCGCCGCGTCGGCTTCGCCTCCCCCGCCTGACCTGCTGGGCGCGGGCTACGCCCCCAGTCCCAGATTCTGCATGCGCTTGGTGTGCGCATCGGTGAGCCGCGCCAGCATCCGACCGATCTCAGCCAGATCCGCACCCGGTCGGTCCACACCACCCACGAGCAGTCCCGACAGCGCATCACGCTGCGCAGCAACCCGCTGCGCCTGGCTCAGTGCCTCTCCCACCAGCCGTCGGCCCCACAGCGCCAACCGTCCACCCAGGGTCGGATCCGCCGCGATCGCGGCGGTCACCTGATCGACGACGAACTGCGAATGACCGAGGTCGTCGCACACCTGCATCACTAGGTCGCGGGTGGAGGGATCGACGAACTGGGCGATCTCGCGATAGAAGTCGGTGGCGATCCCGTCCCCCACGTATGCCTTGACCAATCCCTCCCACCAGTCCTGCGGGGCGGTGTGCTCGTGGAACTCATTCAGCGGAGCACGGAAGGGCTCCATGGCCACCAGCGGATCGACGCCGAGATCGGTGAGCCGATCTCGCAGGGCCTCGAAGTGCCGCCATTCCGCCGCCGCCATGGCCGCGAGGTGGCATTCGTCGGCGATGGTCGGGGCCAGGGCCGCATCCGCGCCCATGCGCTCAAAGGCGCTCATCTCGCCGTAGGCCAGGACCGCGAGGAGGTCGACGACCGCGGCTCGGTACTCCGGGTCCTGCAGGTCGAAGGTGGTGCCTGAACCGACGTCGGGTCCCACATCACGGTCATCGCTCACGGCGTCCAAGGCTAGTACCCCGAGCCGCTCACCGGTTCCCGATAGCCCCCGGGGTATCCTGAGGGAGCCGGCAGCGGTTGCCGTCGGCAACGACGAGGGGCGTGAGCCCCGCTGGTCCCGACACGTGCGTCGGCGCCCCCGGTCCGTGATCGGGTGCGGTGCCCGCGAGCCAGGACCCCAATGAGATCCAGGAGAACGCCCTGAGTACCACCGCAACGACCCCTGTCACAGAACCTTCCCCCACCCCGTCTCCCGACACCGACCAGGCCGTCCCTGATATCGAGGGCAGCACCCCCGACGTCGCGCCGACCTTCGCCGAGCTCGGTGCCGACCCGATGATCGTGGCCGCCCTCGGCGAGGCCGGGATCGAGCGGGCCTTCCCCATCCAGGCGATGTGCCTGCCCCTCGCCCTCGAGGGTCGAGACCTCATCGGTCAGGCGAAGACCGGAACGGGAAAGACCCTCGGCTTCGGCATTCCGCTGCTCATGCGTCTCGATCGTGATCGTGGCGCCGGTGCGGCACCCCAGGCTCTCGCCATCGTGCCCACCCGCGAGTTGTGCATCCAGGTCGCCAGCGACCTCGAGCGCGCCGGAAAGAAGATGGGCATCCGAGTCCTCAGCGTCTATGGCGGACGCGCATACGAGCCGCAGATCGATGCGCTGAACCGCGGCATCGATGTCGTCGTCGGCACACCCGGTCGGGTAATCGACCTCGCCCAGCGCGGAAACCTCAACCTCTCCGAGGTCAAGGTGCTCGTGCTCGACGAGGCGGACGAGATGCTCGACATGGGATTCCTTCCCGACGTCGAAAAGATCGTCGCCCAGGTTCCCGCCGTGCGCCAGACGATGCTGTTCTCGGCCACGATGCCCGGGCAGATCGTGAACCTCGCGCGCCGCTACATGACCCAACCGACCCACATCCGCGCGCACGACCCCGGCGATGACAGTGCCACCGTCGACGCCATCGAGCAGCACGTGTGGCGCGCCCATCCGATGGACAAGGTGGAATTGCTTTCCCGTGTGCTGCAGGCAGATGGCCGTGGCCTGTCCATGGTCTTCACCCGGACCAAGCGCAAGGCGCAGAAGATCGCCGATGATCTCAACGAGCGCGGCTTCGCCGCTGCCAGCGTGCACGGCGACCTCGGTCAGGGTGCGCGCGAGCAGGCGCTGCGCGCGTTCCGCAGCGGCAAGGTCGATGTGCTCGTCGCCACCGATGTCGCTGCACGCGGCATCGATGTCGACGGTGTCACCCATGTGGTCAACTACGAATGCCCCGACGACGAGAAGACCTATCTGCACCGCATCGGCCGCACCGGTCGCGCCGGCGCCTCCGGTGTCGCGGTGACGCTCGTCGACTGGGAGGACGTCGCACGCTGGCAGATGATCAATAAGGCTCTCGGCCTTGCCTTCGCCGAGCCGATCGAGACTTACTCGACCTCCGACCATGTCTATGCCGGGTTGAACATCCCCCAGGGAGTGAGCGGCAAGTTGCCGCGCAGCCAGCGCACACGCGCCGGCCTCGAGGCCGAGGAGGTCGAGGACATCGGCGAGACCGGGGTGCGGTCCTCATCGAAGCCCGCCGGACGCAGTTCCACACGCTCCGAAGGTCGCTCCGGCGGTCGATCGAACAGCGGCGGGAATTCCTCGCGGCAGCGGACCCGCAGCGAGGGTAGCGACAAGCCTCCTGCGCGTCGCCGCCGTCGCCGCACTCGCGGTGGCAAGCCCGCCGCCGAGTGAGCAGGGCACCTAGTCCAGCACACCCCATCCCCGGAGCACGTCGATCAAGCCCGGCGAGGTCTCCATCGCTCGCAGGTCGGTGATGCTGACCCAGCGGGCCTCGTCGGCGTCGTCGCCCGCCGCCAACGTTCCTCCCCGGACGCGGCAGTCGAAATCCCGCACCGCATAGACCTCGCCCGTTCCGGTCGGAATGTCGATCGCGCCGATCTCCCGGACGATCTCGATCTCCAGACCGGTCTCCTCGGCGACCTCGCGCACCGTGGCGTCCTCCGCGCTCTCCCCGGGCTCGACGCGACCACCCGGCAGGGACCACAGCCCGGCGGATGGAGCGTGCCCGCGCCGAATGAGGAGGAGCCGGCCCTCCTCATCGCGCACGATCGCCCCGACACAGGGGATGACGGCGCGGGGAGCCACGGATCCGACCCTAGACGACGGTGCCGGCGCGTCGATCCCCTGAACCGACCGCGATCGGTCCCACGAACGCGTAGCCTCTCGCCCCATGACCGCATCTCCCGCCGTGAGCGTCCCGACCCGAATCTCACCCTGGGCGCGGCCGCTCTTCGGGATCAACGCACTCGTGGCGTGGGCCGGCTGCGGGCTGCAGTTCTTCCTCTCCGCCTTCGGCGTGTATCCCTCCACGAACACCGTCGCGTCCCAGTTGGGAAACAACGACCAGGGAGCGCTCGGTCGGATCTTCGACTACTTCACCTACTTCACGATCCTGTCGAACATCCTCGTCGCGGTCATCCTCACGATGTTGTTCCTCAATCCGGCGCGCGACGGCAAGATCTTCCGGGTCTTGCGATTGGACACCGTGTTGATGATCACCGTCACCGGAGTTGTCTACAACCTGGTGCTCGCCGCTGATGCGAAGAACGTCGGCTGGCAGATCGTCGCGAATTCCCTCGAGCACCAGATCACGCCGGTGGTCACCGTGGTGGTGTGGTTGCTCGTCGGGCCGCGCGGCTGGATCAACCTGCGCACGATGGTGTGGGCGTTCGCACTCCCGATCGGGTGGCTGGTGTTCGCGCTCATCCGCGGAGCGATCATCGGGGCGTACCCCTATCCGTTCCTCGACGTCGTGCAGTACGGCTATGGCACGGTGCTGACGAACGTGGCCTTCATCGTGCTGTTCGCCGCCGTGATCCTGCTCATCCTGTGGGGCGTGGATGCGCTGGTGTCCCGACTGAGCCGGGGGCGACGCGAGACCGCCTAGGTGCGGATCTTGTACTCCTCGAGCAGCCGCCGGGCGATGATCATCTTCTGGATATCCGCCGTGCCCTCACCGATCATGAGCATGGGCGCCTCGCGGTAGAGCCGCTCGATCTCATACTCCTTGGAGTAGCCGTAGCCGCCGTGGATGCGGAAGGA
>CAZVCZ010000061.1:0-10134 GCA_964626275.1 uncultured Bifidobacteriaceae bacterium
TCCATTCCTCATCGATCCCGGCGACCATCGGTGTCTCGATCGGACCGGGCGAAATCGCGTTGACGAGCACCCCTTCGGAAGAAACCTCGAGGGCGAGGGACTTGGTGAATGCCGTCACGCCAGCCTTGGCCGCACAGTAGTGCGCGAGGGACGCTCCGCCCTTGATTCCCAGTTGGCTGGCGATGTTGATGATGCGTCCGGACTTCCGTTCGAGCATCTCGGGGAGAACATGGTGGGTGACAAGGAACACCCCGGAAAGATCCACCGCCAGGGTCTCGTTCCACATGTCCAACGACATCTCGGCGACCGGAGCCTGTGTCGCGATTCCCGCCGAGTTGACCAGGATGTCGATGCGCGACAGCACATCGCGTGCGGCCGAGACGCCGGTGATGACCGAATCCTCATCGGTGACGTCGATACCGATTCCTGCATCTGCGCCAACCGCATTCGCCGCTTGATCGGCGGCCTCGGCGGATCGGTCTGCGAGCACGACTCGGGCGCCTTCGGCAACGAAGGCGGCACCGATGGCCTTTCCGATTCCACCGGCTCCCCCGACGATGAGGGCAGTGCGGCCATCGAGTTGTCCGGGCATGTTTCCTCCTAGGAAAGACGGGGTGCTGGTGCTAGGACGGTCAGACGGGAAGTCGAACGGTGTACCCGCCATCGACGACGATTGCCTGGCCGGTCAGATAGCGGGCGGATGGTGACGCCATGAAGTCGATGACGGCGGCGATGTCCTCCGGTGTTCCAACCCGGCCGGCGGGAATGGAGGCTGAGATTGCCTTGAGTCCCTCGGGGCCGAGGGAATTGACCGGGTCCAGGGATTGCGGGGTTTCGATGATGCCCGGAACAACGGCGTTGACGGTGACATCGGGGGCTAGTTCAACGGCCAGTGAACGAACGAGTCCGATCAGACCTGCCTTCGCCGTCGCGTAGTGCGCATGGTCCGGCCAGCCGTAAACGGCGCCGGCGATGGAGGACACCGCGATCATGGATGAGCCGGCCGCCATGTGAGGCCGAGCGGATCGAAGGGTTCGCAACACGCCGGTGAGGTCGACCTGAAGCATGTCGTCCCAGCGTTCGTCCGTCATCTCTGTCAACGGCGAATCGCGAAGAATGCCAGCATTCGCCACCACGACGTCGATCCCGCCGAATCGTTCAGCGCTCTGCGCCATCAATTGCTCGACCTGAGCGCTGTCTCGAACGTCAACCTCGATGATGACGGCTTCGCCGCCCACCCCGGTCACAGCATCGACCGTCTCCTGAGGATTGTGCGGATCGCCAGGGAATGTCGCGACGGCGACGGGGATACCTCTGGAAGCAAGGGCAACCGACGTGGCCCGTCCAATTCCGCTCGCTGCCCCGGTGACGACTGCGCACCCCATGGCCTTCTCCTCTCATGGCTTTCGGGCATTCGGAATGTCCGCTCAGCCTCGTTCCCGGCGGCCGATTCGGCCGCAATTTGTCCGATGATATTCAGATCTGGGGATGCGCGGGTGGTTTCGGCGAAGCCGCGGATATCGCCCCAGGCCGATGGCCTCAGGCCTCGAGTTCCGGGTGGGGTTGGTCCCGGTCGGGTGGCGCGACCGTCGTACTTCCAGCGAGCCGGCCGACTAGCCGGAGACCGTACCCAACCGACGGTCCGATGAGCAGGGCGAACAGAACCGTTCCTAGGCCGACGGTTCCGCCGAGTAGCCAGCCGGTGCTGAGGACAAGGACCTCAATCGTCAGCCTCACGGGGGCGACGGCGATCCCGGTGCGGGCATGCAGTCCGGTCATGAGGCCGTCGCGTGGCCCTGGACCGAGGTTGGTGGTCAGGTATAGGCCACTTCCGAGTCCGATCATGGCGATGCCGCTGAGGACGAGGAGGATCTGCCACAAGAGCGACGTCGGCGTGGGGAGGTACCACAGTCCGGTCTGGAGGGAGAGGGCGATCACGATGGCGTTGGCGATCGTGCCCAGGCCTAGTCGCTCGCGGAGAGGAATCCAGAGCAGGAGCACGAGCACGCTCGTGGCGAAGTAGGTCACACCGATAGTGAGAGGCAAGCGCACCGACAAGCCCTCGGCGAATACCGTCCAGGGGCTGACGCCAATCCCGGCGTTCACCAGCATCGCCTCACCGGTGCCGAACAGCCACAACCCCAGGACGAGCACGACGAGCGTCGAAGGGCGGGCGCGCCATCGACTTTCGGAGCGCCACCGGGTGAGCGGGATGGACCGAGAGGGTGACAGGCGCGTGAGGAGCCCGCGCATCACTCGATCACGGCACGACGGGGACCGATGCCCCAGGCGAGGTAGTTCCATCCCCAGTCGGCGATGACGCTGACACGGTTGCGTCCCCCGGCCAGATAGCCGACATGCAGGCCGAGCCAGGCGAGCCAGGCCGGAGTGCCGTGCAGACGCCACCCCTGCGGAGTCTCGGCGACAGCTCGTCGCCGACCGATGGTCGCCATCTGGCCCTTGTCGGTGTAGCTGAAGGCTGACAGTGACTTTCCGGCCACCGCCTCCCCGATGGTGGTCGCGACGTGCCGCCCCATCTGCATAGCGACGGGAGCGACCATGGGGAGAAAAGCCCCGTTATCGTCGAAGGCGGCGGAATCGCCCACGACCCAGACATTCTCCGACCCCCGCATGCGCAGGAACTCATCGACGAGTAGTCGTCGACCTGGACCGGTCACCCCGATCTCCCCGATCCGTTCCGGGGCAGCGACTCCGGCCGCCCACACCACGGTGCCCGCCGGAAGGATCTCACCATTCTTCAGGTGCACATCCCGCTCGTACATCCGGTCAACAGCAGCGTCGACCTTGACGCTTACTCCGAGATCCTCGAGCTCTTCCTTCGCGTGCTCGCTGGACTCCGGAGTGAACATCGGCAGCAGTCGAGGTCCGGCTTCCACAAGCGTGACGCTGGCGTGATCGGCGATCGTCGGGTACTCCCGATGCATGCTGCGCTGCAACTCGGCGACTGCTCCGGCGACCTCCACCCCGGTGGGGCCGCCGCCGACGACGACCACGCGAAGGGATTCGCGTGGCAGGCGTGATTCCTGAACATCCTCATAGGTGCCGAAGAGGCGCTGCTTGATACGTCGAGCGTCGGCGATGCTCTTCATCTGCAGAGCGTGCTGCTCGACTCCGGGGATGCCGAAGGTCGTTCCCACACTCCCGGTCGCCACCACGAGATGATCGAAGTCGACATCCTGGCCGTCAGCGAGTCGGATGCGGCCACGTTCCGGATCCATGCGCACGACCTCGCCCCGGATGAAGGTCACGCCGGGAAGGGCGGCACGAACGGGGTAGGCGATGTCGTCCTCGGGGAGTCCACCGGTGGCGACCTGATACAGGAGTGGACTGAATAGTTGATAGGGGTGGGCATCAATGAGGATCGCCTCGATGTCGGGGTTCTTCCGCAATGCCTTGACGGCGGCAAGCCCGGCGAACCCGGCACCAACGACGACAACCCGTGTCTTCACGGGGCCATCCTTCCATGCGGTGGGTTACCGTCGGGCGCATGGACCGCAGAAGAATCGGTGACCGCCTGGTGACGACGATGGGTCTGGGCTGCATGCCGGTCTCCTTCCCTGAGCATGCGGCGGACCGGGATCGGGGGA
The DNA here is from genome assembly GCA_964626275.1 of uncultured Bifidobacteriaceae bacterium. Lineage (GTDB taxonomy): Bacteria > Actinomycetota > Actinomycetes > S36-B12 > S36-B12 > M55B157. The sequence goes on from CAZVCZ010000061.1 coordinate 3,609, forward strand.
TTTCGGTGATCCACCGAGCGATCGATCTGGGGCTCACGCTGCTCGACACCGCCAATATCTATGCCCCCTCCTGGGACGCGGTCGGCCACAACGAGGAGATCGTGGGAGCGGCCCTGCGCAGCTATGCCGGGGAGTCCGACCTTTCAGAGGTGCTCGTCGCGACGAAGGGGGGAATCACTCGCAGTCAGGGTGAGGTGTGGGGCCGAGATGCCACTCGGGAGGGGCTGGTGCGAGCGGCCGAGGCCAGTCGGGATGCCCTCGGTGTCGAGATCATCGACCTGTATCAGTTGCACCGCCCGGATCCTGCCCTGTCGTATGCCGAACAGGTGCGTTCCCTTGCCGCCGTCCGCGACGAGGGGATCGCGCGGATGATCGGGCTGTCGAATGCCACCCTGCCTGAGTTGGAGGTGGCCCTCGAGACGGTAGGAGGGCCGGAGGAGGGCGGCATCGTCTCGGTGCAGAACGAGTTCTCCCCGCGGTTTCGCGGGGACCCCGAGGTGCTCGAGGCGTGCACGCAACGCGGAATTGCGTTCCTCCCCTGGTCACCCCTCGGGGGAGCCGACCAGGCGCGTGCCATCGGCGACCGGTATGCGGCTTTCGCCGAGGTTGCCCTCGATGTCGGCGCGAGCGCGCATGAGGTCGTGCTGGCCTGGTTGGCGGCCATCTCGCCGGTCATGATCCCGATCCCGGGGGCGAGTCGGCCCCAGACGGTGGACTCGATCGTGCGGGCCGGTGACGTGGTGTTGACCGATGAGCAGGTCGAGCGCCTCTCCGCGACCGTCCCGGAAGCCACCTCGATGTACCCAGAGGACCAGCCGCGCCCCCGGCTACGCTGATCCCAGCATTCCTTCACCCACGGGAGAGTTCATGTACACGATCGATCACTGGATCTCAGGCGCCCGAGTGCGTTCGACCTCCGGACGGACCGGCCCGGTCTTCCAGCCGGCAACGGGCGAACAGCAGGGTGAGGTCGGCCTGGCCAGTGTCGAGGAGATCGATGCGGCTGTCGCTGCTGCGAGCGACGCCTTCACCTCCTGGAGGTCATCCTCGCTGTCCAAGCGAGCCGAGATCATGTTCCGCTTCCGCCAGATCGTGGACTCCCGTCGCTCGGAGATCATCGAGTTGATCAGTTCCGAACATGGCAAGGTGCCCTCGGACGCCGCCGGTGAGTTGGCGCGTGGTGTGGAGAACATCGAGTTCGCCTGCGGCATTCCGCAACTGCTCAAGGGGTCCTACTCCGAGCAGGTCTCCGGTGGTGTCGACGTCTATTCCCTGCGCCAGCCCCTCGGGGTTGTCGCAGGAATCACGCCGTTCAACTTCCCGGCCATGGTCCCGATGTGGATGTTCTCCAACGCCATCGCGTGCGGCAACACCTTCGTGCTGAAGCCCAGCGAGAAGGACCCGTCGGTATCGATGCTCGTGGCGGAGATGTTCGCCGAGGCCGGACTCCCCGACGGGGTGTTCAACGTTGTGCACGGTGACAAGGTGGCGGTGGATCGAATCCTCGAGCATCCGGACATCTCGGCCGTCAGCTTCGTCGGTTCCACACCGATCGCGAAGTACATCTATTCGCAGGGCACGGCTGCGGGTAAGCGGGTGCAGGCCCTCGGTGGCGCCAAGAACCACATGGTGGTGTTGCCCGATGCGGATATCGACATGGCAGCCGATGCGGCTGTGAGCGCTGGGTATGGATCCGCAGGAGAACGCTGTATGGCGATTTCCGTGGTGGTCGCGGTGGGCGAGATCGCTGACCCCCTGGTTGCCGCGATCGAGGCGCGCCTGCCCAAGGTCAAGGTGGGTCCCGGCACCGATCCCGACGCGGAGATGGGACCGCTGGTCACCGGAGAGCATCGCGACAAGGTGGCCAGCTACCTCGAGGGTGCGCGCGGTGAGGGTGCGCGCGTCGTCGTCGATGGCCGCCAGGCCGATCTGCCGGAGAAGGGGTTCTTCCTCGGGGTTTCCCTCGTGGATGAGGTCAAGCCCGGCATGAAGGTCTACGACGACGAGATCTTCGGACCCGTCCTGTCGGTCGTCCGCGTCGATACGTACGAGGATGCGGTGGCACTCATCAACGACCACCCCTACGGCAACGGCACCGCCATCTTCACCCGTGACGGCGGTGCTGCCCGGCAGTTCCAGTTCGATATCGAGGTCGGCATGGTCGGTATCAACGTGCCGATCCCAGTTCCGGTCTCCTACTACTCCTTCGGTGGCTGGAAGGCGTCCTTGTTCGGGGATGCCAACATGTATGGCCCGGCGGGAGTCGACTTCTACACGCGAACCAAGACTGTGACATCGCGGTGGCCTGATCCCGCCACATCATCCGTTGATCTTGGATTCCCCCGGACCTCATGAACGACACGGTTCCACGCAGTGCGATGGCAGCGGCAGTGGCCGTTGCCGTCGGTTGCATGGGGCTTGTGCTGACGCTCTTCCTGTCAGGGTTCACCACGAACGATGGAACAGCGGTCGATGATCTTCCCCGCGTCTCCGAGGTCATCGTGGCCGCAGCCCACGAGCACGGGATAGATCTGCCCGAACTCACTGATGAGGAGCGAGAGGCGCTGGACGCTCCGCCGGTCGATGCGACGGACGCCACGGCCTATGAGCAACTCTCCGCGCAACTGATGAGCGTGAGCGAGGTGGATGGAATCGAGCAGGCGGTATTTCTGCTCGGTGAGGTCGTAGCCGTCAGCCCAGATGCAGCCTCCCTGTGTCCGCGGTTGTACGAGGACCTCACTCGCACCGTCGTGGCTGCGCAGATGCCGGGGAGCCCCTGCCCGTGAGGGTGGACCGACTGCCTTAGACGTGCGGTCGCCGGAAAGCTGGGGACTCGGTAATGTCCCCTGCGCTGGGTTGACTCGGACCCCTTCACATCCCTGGAGGCTGTTGTGACCATCTCTGTCGGAGACCGCATTCCTGACGTTCCCTTGCGTATCGTCATCGATGGAGCCCCGTCTCCCACCACCTCCGCAGAACTGCTCGGCAACGGTCGCGTGGTTCTGTTCGCTGTCCCCGGGGCTTTCACCCCGACATGCTCCCGCCAGCACCTGCCGTCCTATGTCGAATCCGCGGCGGATCTCTCGGCTGCTGGTGTCGACAAGATCGTCTGCATCTCCGTGAACGACCCTTTCGTCATGGACGCCTGGGGCAAGGTGGAAGGTGTTGGCGAGGAGATCATCATGGCCGCCGACGGCAATGCGGACTTCACAGCAGCCATCGGCATGGAGGTCGACGGCAGCGGCTTCGGGCTGGGGACCCGCTCTAAGCGCTATGCCATGGTGATCGAAGACGGAACCGTCACGACCTTCCTGCCCGAGGATGACGGGTTCTCTGCAGTGGCCAGCCTCGGCAGTTGTGTCGTCGACGCACTCAAGGCGTAGAAGCCGATACTCCCTCGATCCACTCAGGGGTCTCAGCGGCGACGATCAGCCGTCGGGTCGCGCGGGTCAGCGCGACGTAAAGATCGCGACCCGGCTGCGCTGCTGCGGTGGCGATCGCCCGCGGATCGGCGACGACCACGACATCGAACTCCAAACCCTTGGCCTCCGCGACGCTCACCACGCTCACCGGAGCATCGAGGCGGTGGGCCCCGCGGCCGACCGTCCCGGATGAGGTGGCTGCTGTCAGCGACTCGGTGAGTTCATCGGTTCGTGCGGGGTCGGTGATGATGGCCAGTCGTCCCATATCGGGATCCTTCAATTCGGCGAGCACCACATCGACGACGTCGGCGACCGGGTGCTCGCCCACGGGCGACCATTCGGGCGGCTCACCATCCCGGATGGAGGTGACCTCCGCGGGGATCCGGCCGTAGTCGCGCAGCACCTGCTGGGCCAACTCCATGAACGGGCGCGGGGTTCGATAGTTGATCGTCAAGCGCTCCACTCGCCAGCGCTGCTCGCCCTTTCGACGCGGACGCGCCAACCCACGAAGCACGTCTGCCCACTCTGCAGGCGCAGCCGAGGTTGCGGCCTGATCGAGATCACCAACCACAGTCATGGACAGGGAAGGACAGCGTCGGGCAAGCAGTCGCCACATCATGGGCGACAGCTCCTGAGCCTCGTCCACAACCACATGGCCGAAGACCCACTCTCGATCGCTCGAGGCACGTTCCGCCACGGTGAGACTTGCCGTGTGCTCGGCATAGCGTTCGATGAGTTGCTCGGCTGACACACCCTTCGTGCCCGTCATCTCCAAGACGGCCTGGGCGTACTCAGCCTCGTGGGCTCGTTCGGCGCTGAGGCGAGCCTCGGCGCGACGTTCGGCTTCGTCATCAGCGCCGAGGAGTTCGGCTGCTTCATCCAGCAGGGGAACGTCGGCCACCGTCCACGCCGAGCCTCGCGGTCGCAGAAGGGCCTGCCGATCGTCCTCGGTCCAGTGGGGTGTGACCTCACGCAGGTAATCGGCGTTGCTCAACAGATCGTCGATCACCTGCTGGGCGGAGAGTGGCATCCAGGCGAGGTTCACCTCGCGCCGCACATCGGGAGCGTCACGCAGATCGCTGATCAATTCCGCGCGACGAGTGTCCAGATCATGTCCTCGCGCATCTGCGAGTTCGCCAGCCAGAATGTCGAGCATCGCGAGTGCGTAGGAGCGCCGTGCGATGTTGTGGGGACGACGACTCGCTCGACCCCGATCGATGGCGGCAGCAAACATGTCCGGAGTCGCAGTGATGCGGGTTCCACCGACATCGAGGGTGACCGCCTGCTGCGGAACACGCTGCCGGGCGCGCACTGCTCGTGACACGACATCTGCCATCCGGAGGTCGCCCTTCAAGGCGGCCACGTGGTCTGGCTCGGTGGCCCGTGCGTCGACTCCCGGGAAGAGCTGGCCGGGGGTCGCCAGGACCGCGGCTGTCTCGCCCAGGGCCGGCAGCACCTGCTCGATGTAGTGCAGGAAGATCGGGTTGGGTCCAACGATGAGGACACCGCTTCGTGAGAGTCGATCGCGATGCGTATAGAGAAGGTAGGCCGCTCGGTGAAGGGCGACGACTGTCTTTCCGCAGCCGGGGCCGCCTTCCACCACGAGGATCCCCTGCATAGGAGCACGCACGATGGCGTCCTGTTCTGCTTGGAGGGTCGCCACGATGTCGTGCATGCGTCCGGTGCGCTTTCTGGCGAGTGCCGCCATCAACATGCCACCACCCTGGACGTCCTCTTCTGCGATCAGGCCCTCGCCGAGTGCATCGAGGTTGAGAACGTCGTCTTCGAGTGCGGTGACATCGCGACCTTCCGTCATGATGTGCCGCCTGCGGATCACATCGCGCGGATCTGCGTTCGTCGCCTGATAGAAGGCTTCGGCGGCAGGGGCGCGCCAGTCGGTGAGCATCGGCTGCTGATCATCGTCAGCGAGGCCGAGACGACCGATGTAGCGCTGGGTTCCGTCGGCGAGATCGAGACGGCCAAAGCACAGTCTTTGCTCGGCTGCATCGAGTGCGCTGAGGCGCTCGGCATACATCCGGATGAACGCCTCCTGCTCGGAGAGCGCACCGGGAGTTCCTGCGGTCTGACCATGTCGGGCTCGCCGCAGATCGTGTTCGGTGCGTTCACGCAGGATGTCGAGGCGGTCGTAGAGGCGATGCACGGCATCGCGCTCATGGGAGATCTCACGATCCCGGGTGGTGCTCATCGCCACAGATCCGGGTCATGCAGGAAGGCCTGGACCAGTTGGGTGGCAGACGAGACGTCAGCGCGGTTTCCCGCCTCGATCTCGGTGAGGAGTTCGCGCGCGCGCGTGGCCTGGGCTGGCGCTCCCTGGTCGATCACGCGGCGCAGATCGCTGGACAGGTCGTGCAGAGAGGAGTGATCACGGGCACTGCCGGCCTCATCCACTCCCACTACGCTGCCCTCCCAGATTCCCCGCAGGGACAATCGATCATGCCGTATATCGCGGAGGACGGCGCGATAGAGGTCGCGGATGGAGGAAGCGGAGGGCGGAAAGGTCAGGGCAGGGCGGTGGAGTTCGTCTGCCAGTCGGCCCAATCGATGTTCCAGGAGGCGCCGGGACCCTCATCCCAGTCGGTCTCGACCCCGGTCCCGAAGAAGATCACCGGATCACCCTCCAGGGCGTTCTCGTAGAACCACTGCCCGTCAGCCATCGACATGTTCGTGCAGCCGTGAGACGTGGGAGCCACGCCGAGGTTGTAGGTGTTCCATGGCGCGGCGTGAAGGTATTCGCCGCTAGGGGTGATGCGCAGGGCGAAGGGAACCTGGACGTCATAGGGTTCGCGAGGTCCCGGGTTGACCATTCGCTTGACGTAGTAGCGCTCCATGATGGTTTTGATCCCGGAGGTGGTCTCCCACGTCGGCTTGCCCAGGGACACTGGAACCTCGCGGATCAGTCGCCCATTGCGGTAGAGGGTTCCCACCTGAGTGCCATGACGGATGCTGAGGATCTGCTCGCGGCCGATGCTGAATGACCGGCTCGGATCGAAGGTGGCGAGCCCGTCGTCGACCCATGATGCGGTGAGCGTGACATCGGTGTGCTTGGGCCAGAACTCCTCCGGCCGATAGATCATCGTGTAGTC
>CAZVCZ010000062.1:0-9974 GCA_964626275.1 uncultured Bifidobacteriaceae bacterium
CGAGGACCATCGCGAAGGCGGTGCCCCCGGAGCCTGAACCCATGACGGCAATGCGACTCATGCTGCTCCCCGTTCGGTCTGAGTCGTTCCACGCAGGTCGCGAAGCAGATCCGTAATGGCGTCCATGAGGCGCTGGGAAGCGATCGACAACACCTCCGCCGTCAGTTCTCGGCCTCGAAGGTCGTCGAGGTTGACCGGAGGACCCACCAGGACGTGCATCGTCTTGCGCGGCAGGATCTTGAACTCCTTGCGGTAGGGCCCCATGACCTCCTGAGCGCCCCACTGCGCCATGGGCACCAGCGGAACACCTGCGGTCAAGGCGATCCGAGCAGCTCCGGACTTTGCTCGAGCGGGCCACATCTGCGGATCCTTGGTGATCGTGCCTTCGGGGTAGACCACGACACACTCACCGCGACGTGCCGCATCCACCGCTGCCTGCACCGACAGCGCAGCATCGCGGGTTCCTCGCACCACGGGGATCTGACCGGTGTCCTTGAGTACCCATCCGACGAACGGCACGGTGAACAGGCTGTCCTTGGCGAGGAATCGAGGCGGGCGATCGTTCTCCCACAGCACGTGGGAGATCGCCAGCGGATCGAACCAGGAGAGGTGGTTGGACGCGAGCACCAGCCCGTGATCCCCCGCGAGATTCTCGGTGCCCCTCCACTCATGACGCGTGAAGATCGTGAGAAATGGCTTGAGGATCGCCACCGCGAGCCGGAAGGCGGGGCCAAGTCGACCGCGCCGCCGCTTCGTCCCCGGCTTCGTTCCTGTCGAGCCCATTCCCGCAGTCTGACAGGTGGGCCTGGGGTTCGCGTCGCATTTCGCCGGGCAGTCCCACAGGTACGGCAGTCCAGCAGAATCCACGAGGTGCGCACGTGCTTTCATGGGCGGGTGCCGGATGAGGACTCCCCCGACCTGCTCTGGACCCTCATCGTGCCGATCAAGCCGGCTCATGACGGCAAGACGCGCCTGGCCGGGAACGCGCAGGTCTCACGCCGCGCCCTGGCACATGCCTTCGCCCTCGACTCGGTGCACGCCATGCTGGCCTGTCCAGCCGTCGGCCGGCTCATCATCGTGGGCTCCCTGCCCCAATCCCCGGCCGACCCCCGCCTCGAGATCGTCGAGGATCCCGGCACCGGGCTCAACCCGGCCGCCGAGGCCGGCCTCAGCTTGGTGCCGCCGGATGATCCCGCGGCGATTCTGGTCGCCGATCTACCGGCCCTACGCCCCGATGAACTCGCTCTGGCCCTCTCCGCTGCCGCCTTCCACTCCCTCAGCATCGTCTGCGACGCCGATGGCCTGGGGACGACGACCTACCTCAGTCGCCATCGTCGCGATGCTCGGCCACAGTTCGGGCGCCGCTCCCGATCAGCGCATGTGAGCGATGGAGCGGTGGACCTGAAGGAGTTGATGGTTCCCGGACTGCGCTGCGATGTCGACACCGTGATCGACCTGTGGAATGCGAGGCGCCTCGGGGTCGGCCACCACACCGCGGCGGCACTCTCCGGGCATTGATGCACCCGTGGGACGCGTGTGGGGCCGCGCACTGTCCGCACACGGCCCCACACACATTCGGGCCCACTCGATGGGCCCATACAGGCGTCGACCTAACGACGCGTGGTCTTCTTTGCCGCCTTCTTAGCGGGAGCCTTCTTAGCGGGAGCCTTCTTGGCCGGAGCCTTCTTGGCCGGAGCCTTCTTGGCGGGAGCCTTCTTGGCCGGAGCCTTCTTGGCCGGAGCCTTCTTGGCCGCAGCCTTCTTCGCCGGAGCCTTCTTCGCACCCGTGCCGGCTGCGCTGCGGGTTCCGGACACGATTGCCTTGAACTCCGCACCCGGGCGGAACTTCGGCAACTTGGTCGCCTTGATCTTCACCGCCTCGCCGGTGCGGGGATTGCGACCGGTGCGGGCCGCACGCGACTGACGCTCGAAGACACCGAATCCGCTGAGGGCCACCTTCTCGCCGCGGGAGATGGAACGCTTCACCTCGTGGAGGATCGCCTCGACGACCTCGGAAACGTCCTTCTTGCTCGCGTCGAGCTGCGCGGAGACAGCGTCGATCAGTTCGGCCTTATTCACTGGAATCCTCTTTCGCACATGGATGAATTTGATTCGGCTGGCATAGCCGATGCTCTCAGCCTAGACCGTCCCGGAGCAACGGCGAACGGCGCCACGCCGGTGGCGAAAAGCGTTGCCTGGCGGGGAGAGGCGGGATTAACGAGTCGTCGGCAAGAAGCTCGGGCGCTGGGCTTCAAACTCCTCAATCTTATCGGCATAACGGAGGGTGATGCCGATGTCGTCGAGCCCCTCCATCAGCCGCCACCGGACGTAGCTGTCGACGTCGAAGGGGCTGGTCACATCGTCGAACTCGACCACCTGACGGTCGAGGTCCACGGTGATCGCCGTCGTCGGATCGGCTTCCAGCGCCTGCCACAACCGCTCGATGACCTCCTGGTCGACGACAGCCGTGAGCAGACCTGCCTTGCCCGAATTCCCGCGGAAGATATCGGCGAAGCGCGAGGAGAGAACGACCTTGAAGCCGTAGTCCTGCAGGGCCCACACGGCGTGCTCCCGGGAGGAGCCCGTCCCGAAATCGGGTCCGGCCACCAATATCGTGGCGCCCTCGTACCGGGGTTGGTTCAGCACGAACTCCGGGTCGGCACGCCACCCCTTGAACAGCCCGTCCTCGAACCCGTGCCGGGTGACCCGCTTGAGGTACTCGGCCGGGATGATCTGGTCGGTGTCGACGTTGCTGCGTCGCAGGGGAACACCCGTGCCGGTGTGGACGATGAACTTCTCCATGATCTGCGCCTTTCCACCTCGTGATGGGGTGATGGACGTGGGGGTGCTGACGGTGGGTGAGGGTTGAGGGTGCGGCCCCGGGTCAGACCAAATCTGCCGGGGATGCCAGGTGACCGAGGACCGCGGTTGCCGCAGCAACCTGGGGGGAGACTAGGTGGGTTCGCCCGCCTGGACCCTGGCGGCCTTCGAAGTTGCGATTCGACGTCGAGGCACTGCGCTGCCCCGCGGACAGCTTGTCGGCGTTCATACCGAGGCACATCGAGCATCCGGCTTCCCGCCATTGCGCGCCTGCTTCGGTGAACACCGAGTCGAGACCCTCCGCCTGCGCCTCGAGTCGGACCCGCGCCGAGCCCGGCACGACGAGCATCTCCACCCCATCAGCGACCTTGCGGCCCTTGAGGATGGAGGCCGCAGCGCGGAGATCCTCCAGCCGACCGTTGGTGCACGAACCGACGAACACCACATCGACCGGGATCTCCTTCAGCGGAGTGCCTGGGGTGAGGTCCATGTACTCCAGCGCCCGCTCAATGGCGACCCTCTCGTTGTCATCCCGCGCGTCCTCCGGAGAAGGCACCGAGGCGCTCAACGGCAACCCCTGGCCGGGGTTGGTGCCCCAGGTCACGAAGGGGGCGAGGGTGGAGGCATCGATGACCACCTCGGTATCGAACGTGGCGTCGTCGTCCGTGACCAGGGAACGCCAGTACTCCACGGCCCGGTCCCAATCCTCACCCGAGGGCGCATGGGGTCGACCCTCGACATAGGCGAAGGTCGTCTCGTCCGGGGCGATCATGCCTGCACGAGCTCCCGCCTCGATGGACATGTTGCACACCGTCATCCGGCCTTCCATCGACAGCGAGCGGATCGCGTCTCCGCGGTATTCGATGACGTGGCCCTGGCCGCCTCCGGTGCCGATCTTGGCGATCACGGCGAGGATGATGTCCTTCGCGGTCACATCGGCCGGAAGCTCGCCCTCCACGGTGACGGCCATGGTCTTGAAGGGCTTCAGGGGAAGCGTCTGCGTCGCCAGCACATGCTCGACCTCGCTCGTGCCGATGCCGAATGCGAGCGCGCCGAATGCGCCGTGGGTGGAGGTGTGCGAGTCGCCGCACACGATCGTCATACCCGGCTGCGTCAGCCCCAACTGGGGGCCGACGACGTGCACGATGCCCTGCTCGACGCTGCCCAGCGGGAAGATCGGAATCGAGAACTCCTCGGCGTTGACACGCAGTGCTTCGATCTGAGCCCGGGACACCGGATCGGCGATGGGCTTGTCGATGTCGAGGGTGGGGACGTTGTGATCCTCGGTCGCCAGCGTGAGATCGCGCCGGCGGACATCACGGCCAGCCGCCCGGAGGGCGTCGAACGCCTGGGGGCTGGTCACCTCGTGCGTGAGGTGCATGTCGATATAGAGCAGATCCGGCTCACCCTCCGCGCGCCGGACGACATGCGCATCCCACACCTTCTCCGCCAAAGTGCGACCCACGTGACTTCCTCCTCCTCGTTGACGTCGTGAGGTTATCGGAGGAGGCGCAGTGGAGGTACCCGTGGCCCTCCGGTCAACGAGTTCGGCCCCCCGCCGAGAAAGACGAGGGGCCGAACTGTTCCGCGTAGCCCCGACGGGATTCGAACCCGCGCTACCGCCTTGAGAGGGCGGCGTGCTAGGCCGCTACACAACGGGGCCGTGCGTGAGGCGCGCACCGAGGTGCACGGCTCGCTGGGGTACCAGGACTCGAACCTAGACTAACTGGGCCAGAACCAGTCGGGCTGCCAATTACCCCATACCCCATGGGTGTCGACCAACGAGGCAGATCAGGCGAGGCGATTCACGCGTCACGACCGGCGCTGGGCAACGACCGACGAGTATAGCCAGGCCCGGGCACGCCCAGTGTTCCCGGCCTCCCCCAGCCGATCGATGCTGAGCCGATCGGCCTGCGGGCTCTACCCCATCGCGGACGCAAGCCGCCCCAGGCTGCGCTCACGGCCGAGGATCTCCATCGATTCGAACAGCGGGGGTGACACCCGCCGACCACTGATCGCCACCCGCACCGGCCCGAACGCATGCTTGGGCTTGCGTCCCAGCCCCTCCACGAGGGTCTCCCGTAGGACTGCCTGGATATCCTCCGCGCGCCATTCCGCTAGTTGCGCGAGGGCCGCATCGGCGGCGCGCAACACCTCCTGGGCATCGTCATCGGCCAGCCCCGCTGCCTGGTCCTCCTCGATCACGAAATCCTCTTCCGCGACCAGCAGGAAGCCGAGCATTCCGACCGACTGCGACAGCGTCTCCAACCGCTCGGCGATCAACGGCACCGCGTCGTCGAGGATCCTGCGCTGCTCCGGGTTCGGCGGGGAATCGACCAGATCGGCCTCGGCGAGGAACGGCTGGATCCGATCCACAAGGGTGGGAATCGGCAGAGAACGGATCCAGTCACCGTTGATCGCCGTGCACTTCTTGAGGTCGAATCGCGCGGGACTGGGATTCACCCGCCCGATGTCGAACAGGCGCGCCATCTCGGCGAGGTCGAAGAACTCCCGATCATCTCCCGGCGACCAGCCCAGCAGCGCAAGGTAGTTGAGCAGCGCCTCGGGGAGATAGCCCTGCTCTCGGTACATCAGCAGCGAGGACTCCGGATCCCGCTTGGACAACTTCTTGTTTCCCTCGCCCATGACATAGGGCAGGTGGCCGAACAGAGGCGTTGCTCCGGTGCCGACTCCGATGTCGGCGAGGGCGGAATACATGGCGAGTTGACGTGGCGTCGACGACAGCAGATCCTCACCGCGCAGGACATGCGTGATGCCCATCAGCGCATCATCGACCGGGTTGACCAGGGTGTAGAGCGGATCGCCATTGGCGCGTCGAATGACGTAATCGGGAACATGCTCGCGCCCGAATTGCATGGGACCCCGAACGAGGTCATCCCATTCCCAGTCTTGATCCGGCATGGCGAAGCGCAGTACCGCAGCACGCCCCTCGGCACGTCGCGCCTCGCGCTCTTCATCGGTCAGGGTTCGACAGGTCCGGTCATATCCCGGGGCCTTTCCCGCGGCGCGAGCACGCTCGCGCTGCTGCTCCAATTCCTCCGCGGTGCAGAAGCATTCATAGGCATGGTCCGAAGCGAGGAGCCGTTCGGCGACATCGGCGTAGATCTCCATGCGCTCCGACTGGCGGTAGGGACCGAAGGGGCCGCCCACCTCCGGACCCTCATCCCAGTCGAGCCCCAGCCATCGCATCGACTCCAGCAGAGCGGTGTAGGACTCCTCGGAGTCACGAGAGGCATCGGTGTCCTCGATACGGAAGACGAACGTCCCTCCGACATGTCGAGCGAATGCCCAGTTGAACAGCGCGGTTCGCACCATTCCCACGTGCGGGTTGCCGGTGGGCGACGGACAGAATCGGACCCGAACATCGCCCCGGGTTCCTGCAGAGTCGGTGCTCACTGCACCCCCTCCTCCGCGACGACCGGATTGCTCAGCACTCCGATGCCTTCGATCTCGATGTCCACCACGTCGCCAGCCACGATCGGGGACACGCCTGCCGGGGTTCCGGTCAAGATGACATCGCCGGGCAGCAGCGTCATCACCCGCGAGATCCAGGACACCAATTCCGGCACCCCGCGCACGAGTTGGGATGTCCGCGAGGATTGGCGGATCTCACCGCTGACGGTTCCCGTGATCGCGAGATCACCGGGATCCAGATCCGTCGCAATCCAGGGTCCGAGCGGACAGAAGGTGTCGAACCCCTTCGCCCGTCCCCACTGTCCGTCACTCGCCTGGTGATCACGGGCCGAGACGTCATTGGCGCAGGTGTAGCCGAGGATCACCTCCTGGACACGGTCGATGGGCACATGGCGGCACATTCGCCCGATGACCACGGCTAGTTCCGCCTCGAGATCGACGTGCGTCGAGGAGGACGGCAGGACGATCGGAGTTCCCGGACCCACGACGGATGTGCTGGGCTTCAAGAAGATCATCGGCTCCGCCGGAACCTCGCTGCCCATCTCCGCGGCATGCTCCGCATAGTTCTTGCCGACCGCGATGATCTTGCTCGGCAGGATGGGCGCCAGCAGCCGGACGGATTCCCGCGGGTAGGACTCCCCGGTGAAGGACACCTGACCGAAGGGGTGGGTATCGATGATGTCGACGCGATCCCCCTCGAGAGCAGCGAAGGACACCTCGTCGTGATGGGAAACTCGAGCGATCAGCACGTTCCCGAGCCTAGTCGTCGAGGCACGGACGCCATCGGGCGATCACCCCACCGCGTCTGGACGATGCCCTCCGCTCACGGTCGCGAGGTACGCATCAGCGCGTAGGAGACTGCGTCCTCCAAAGCACGCCATGATGCCGCGATGACGTTCTCGTGCACACCGACGGTGCTCCAGGTGTCCTCGCCATCTGTCGTCCCGATGAGGACACGGGTGATGGCATCGGTGCCCCGAGAGTTATTGAGCAGCCGCACCTTGTAGTCGGCGAGACTCACACCCGTGAGTTCGGGGAACAGCCCGACGACCGCCTTGCGTAGGGCCCGATCCAGGGCATTGACCGGACCGTTTCCCTCCGCGGTCACGATGACCCGCTCGCCTCCCGCGTGGAGCTTGACCGTCGCTTCGCTGATCACTCGGCCATCGGCATCCTGCTCGACGATCGTGCGCCAGGACTCGACGGTGAAGTGACGGGTCATCGGCTGCACCCCCTCGGCGAGCAGGAGCAGTTCGAAGGACGCATCCGCCGCTTCGAAGGTCCACCCCTGCGCCTCGAGGTCCTTCACCCGGTCGACGATCCGCGAGAGAGTGTCGGGCTCAGTGGAGAGGTCATAGCCGAGTTCCCTGCCCTTCAACTCCACTGATGCACGACCCGCCATCTCGGTGATGAGGACCCGCTGATCGTTGCCGACGATCGCCGGATCGATGTGGTTGTAGAGATCGGCCGAGACCTTCAGGGCGCTGGCATGCAGGCCTGCCTTGTGGGCGAAGGCCGACACTCCGGCATAGGCCTGGTGGGTATCGGGTGCGATATTGGCGATCTCAGCGATCGCGTGGGAAATGCGCATCGTGTCGCGCAGGTGCCCTTCCGGAAGCACTCGGAGATCGAGTTTGGTTTCCAGATTGGCGACGACCGCGAATAGATCGGCGTTTCCCGTCCGCTCGCCGTAGCCATTCGCTGTGCACTGCACGTGAGTGACGCCCGCCTCGACCGCACTGATGGTGTTGGCGACCGCACAGGCGGTGTCATCCTGGCAGTGGATACCCAGACGGATCGACGTGCGTGAGGCCACATCAGTGACGACTCGCTGGATTCCTCCGGGAAGCATTCCTCCATTGGTGTCGCAGAGCACTCCTACCGAGGCACCCGCTTCGCGCGCCGCTTCGAGGAGGGCGACTCCGTAGTCCGGATCATTGCGATAGCCGTCGAAGAAGTGCTCCATATCGACGAAGACGCGTCGTCCGTTCTCCACGAGATACGCCACAGTGTCGGCGACCATCGCGATGTTCTCCTCCAGCGATGTGCGTAACGCCTCATGGACGTGGCGGACGTCGGACTTCGCCACGAGGGTGATGACCGGTGCGCCCGAGTCCAGCAGCGCCTGCACCTGCGGATCTGCTGCCACATCGACTCCAGCCCTCCGGGTCGCACCGAAGGCGACGAGCTGGGCCGTCTGCAGATCGAGTTCCGCTTGGGCCCGAGCGAAGAACTCGGTGTCCTTGGGCATCGCCCCGGGCCACCCTCCCTCGATGAAGCCCACCCCGTATTCATCGAGCAGCCGCGCGACGGCGAGCTTGTCCTCCACCGAATAGGCGATGCCCTCACGCTGACCACCATCGCGCAATGTGGTGTCGAACACGTGGAACTGATCGCCGAGGGGAAGCGTGGCCATGGTTGATCCTCTCCGTCACGAACCCTGTCGGACAGGTCCCGTGGCAATGAAAAAGCCCCTCGCGTTTGCGAAGGGCTGCGCATCGATCGGTCGCGGACGACGAATCGATGCGCTAGGTAATGATGATGATGGAGTCAATGCACACGCGATGGCACACGCCGCGCACCTGCTCCGTCATGGCGAAGAGTCTATCCCGACGATGCCCCCGCCTGGCAAGGGGTTCGCCCTAGGCCAGGCGGTGCAGCCACTGATGGCGATCGGGCACCGCTCCGCTTTGGATGTCGAGCAACTCCTGGCGAAGTCGCATCGTCACCGGTCCGGCACCACCATCTCCGACCGACCACGAGCCCGTGCGCGAACGCACCGAGCCCACCGGCGTCACCACTGCCGCGGTACCGCAGGCGAACACCTCGGTCAATTCCCCGGATTCGCTGGCCGTGCGCCACTCCTCGACGCTGATGCGTCCCTCCTCGGCCTTGATCCCGAGGTCCTCGGCGATCGTGAGCAGGGAGTCCCGCGTGACACCGGGAAGCAGGGTCCCGGTCAGGGAGGGGGTCAACAACCGAGCGGAATCCCCGGAGCCGAAGACGAAATAGAGGTTCATTCCCCCCATCTCCTCGACCCAGCGCCGCTCGACCGCATCGAGCCAGACGACCTGATCGCACCCGTGTTGCGCGGCCTCGGCCTGGGCGATGAGGGACGCAGCATAGTTGCCCGCACACTTCGCCTCCCCCGTTCCGCCGGGTGCTGCGCGCACGTAGTCATCGGAGAGCCACACGCTGACCGGCTTCACTCCATCGGCGAAGTAGGCCGCCGCTGGAGAGGCGATGAGGAGGTATTCGTAGGCATTCGCCGGGCGGACACCGAGACCGACCTCGGTGGAGAACATGAAGGGGCGCAGATACAGCGAATGCTCCGGTCGCGAGGGGACCCAGTCGCAGTCGACGCTCACCAGCGCCTCGAGGCTGGCCAGGAACAATTCCGCGGGGAGTTCCGCCATCGCCAGACGACGAGCGCTGTTCTTGAAGCGCAGCGCATTCTGGATCGGTCGGAACGTCCAGATGCTGTCATCGCTGTGTCGATAGGCCTTCAGGCCCTCGAAGATCGACTGTCCGTAGTGGATGAAGTTGGTCGCGGGGTCCAGCGTCAGCGGGGCGTAGGGCACGACCTCCGCGTCATGCCAGCCGCCGTCCGCGGTCCACCGGGCGCGCACCATGTGATCGGTGAAGTGACGACCAAAACCGGGATCCTTGAGAACCTGGAGCCGCCGCGATGATGAGTCTGCCTCGCCTCGGTGGTCGGCG
>CAZVCZ010000063.1:0-9740 GCA_964626275.1 uncultured Bifidobacteriaceae bacterium
AGCACGATGTCGTGCACGACCTTGTAGGTCGCGAGGTGCTCGGCGAGAAACGCGGTGATCTGGGCCGGGTCGAGGTCCTGGCCGGGCTTGGCAACCACGTAGGCCCGCGGCACCTCCCCCGACTCATCGTCGGGGACGCCGATCACCGCGGCGTCGGCGATGCCGGGATGGGTGAGGAGCACCGCTTCGAGTTCGGCCGGGGCGACCTGGAAGCCCTTGACCTTGATGAGCTCCTTGAGGCGATCCACGATCGAGACGTGTCCATCGCTATCGATCACCGCGATGTCGCCGGTGTGCAGCCAGCCATCAGCATCGATGGTCACCGCGGTGGCCTCGGGGTTGTTGAGATAGCCCTTCATCACCTGCGGGCCCTTGATCCACAACTCGCCTTCGGCGTCGACGTCGAGATCTTCGCCGGTGGCAGGATCGACGATGCGGCATGCGGTACTACCGACGGTGACTCCGACTGTGCCCGGCTTGTAGTTCCCGACCGGCGTGAGTTGCGTGACGGGGCTGAGTTCGGTCATGCCGTATCCCTGCACGACCTCGCAACTGATCCGCTCAGCAGCCTCGGCTGCCAACTCCGCACCGAGAGGTGCCGCGCCCGAGAACACCTGACGCAGGCTCGACAGATCGAACTGATCGACCAGCGGATGCTTCGCGAGAGCCAGCACGATGGGGGGAACGGCGGGGAACCGCGTCACCTGATTCTCCTGGATGAGCGTGAGCGCCTGCTCGAGGTCGAACCTGGGCATCGTGATCACGGTGGCGCCGGCCGCGAGCATGCCGTTCATCACCACCTGCATGCCATAGATATGGAAGAACGGAAGGACCGCGAGCCCGACCTCGTCCTCCCCCACCGCGAGACCCGGCTCGATCTGCACGAGGTTCGCCACCAGATTTCGATGGGTGAGCATGACTCCCTTGGGCAATCCGGTAGTTCCCGAGGAGTACGGCAGCACGACGATGTGCTCAGTCGTATCGACCTTGACCTGCTCGATGGGCGTCGCCAGGAGATCGGTGAGCGAGAGTGCATCCTCGACCTGGGCGCCGATGAGAACGATCGTGTCGACATCGGTGCCCTGGATCGCCTCCCGGGCCGTGTCGAGGAACATCTCGATGGTGACGAGCATGGTCGCCCCGCTGTCGATCAGCTGGAAGCGGACCTCTTCGGGGGTGTAGGTCGGGTTGATGGTGCTCAAGGTCACACCCGCGACCGCTGCTCCGTGGAAGACGATCGCGTACTCGGGGATATTGGGAGCCATCAGCGCGATCGTCGATCCCGGACCGAACCCACGAGCCGCGAGCCCACCGGCGAAAGCATGGATGGCCCCCGCGAGTTGGCCGTAGGTGTAGCTGCGCCCGGTCGGGCCGTCCATCATGGCGACTCGGTCCGGCACGACGGCCGCGTGACGCAGCACGTACTCGGTCACCGGGATTTCGGGAATGTCGACGTCGGGAAGTGGGCTCTCGTGGATGATCATGTTGTCTCCCTACAGATGGATGCCGCGCGTGAGCGCGCCGTCGACGACGAGGTTCGTGCCCGTGGTGAAACTGGACACCGGTGACGCGAGGAACACCACGGCCGCAGCCATCTCCTCGGGGGTTCCCATGCGGCCGGTGGGGTTCAATCCGAGTGCCATGTCATAGAGCTCTCGGTTGCCTTCCTTGATCTGCTCCCAAACGCCGCCCTCGAAGAATGTGTTCCCGGGCGAGACGGTGTTCGCGCGGATCCCCTTGCCGGCGAGTTGGAAGGCCAGGCCCTGGGTGTAGCCGACCAGGGCGGTCTTCACGGTGCCGTAGGGCCCGGAGGCGAAGTCGACCTCTCGACCGCTCACGCTCGACACCGTGACGATCGAACCCGCCTTGCTCTTCTCCAGATAGGGCATGGCGGCTTTCACGAGCCGCACTGTGCCCATGAGGTCGACATTGAGCGAGGCCTCCCAGTTCTCATCGGTATCGGGAATGGCGAGTGCGCTGACATTGCTCACCACGATGTCGATGCCGCCGAGTTCCTTCGCCGACGCATCGACCCAGGCCGAGAGGGCAGCCGCGTCGCCGACATCGACGGCGGTGCCGATCGCTCGCGCTCCACGCCCGGAGAACGCCTGGGTTGTCGACGCCACCGCGTCGGCATCACGCGCGCAGAAGGCAACGTTGACGCCCTCGTCGAGGAAGGTCTCGACAACTGCTCGACCAATACCGCGGGTTCCGCCGGTCACGAGTGCGGACAGTCCCTGTGCCTTCAGATCCATTGTGTTCTCCTTGCCTGTGTGGACATGATGTAGTCGAGGTGGGTCGGTCAGATGAGTGTGCGTGCGCGATCGCGCAGATCGGCATGGATGCCGTCGAACGCCGAGGCAGTCGGAAGGATGGCCTTAGGTGCCTTGACCACCACGCTGTAGTTGGCATCAACGACATTGGCGATCGGAGCAAGAGCGATCTGGGACAGCAGTTGGTAGGCATCCATGGAGTCGAGGCCGTAGAGCTGCTCGAGCCAGCGCACCATCTCAACATTGCCGATCCGCCAGGAGTCCTCCAGCGGTCGGGCCGAACCCACGGCCATCCAATGCTCATCGTCTTCGAATCGCGGCCATGCGGGCGCGTGCCCCTTGATGAGATCGACGATGACCAACGAGTTCATCGCACCCTCGATCGCAGTGCCGCAGGATTCCCCCTCGCCCTGTCGGTAGTGGCCATCCCCCAGCGAGAACATGGCACCCTCAACGTTCACCCCGAGATAGATCGTCGTGCCCGCGCGAGCCTCCGGGGAGTCCATGTTCCCGCCGAAGCGCTCGGGGACCAGGGACGTGCGGACCTCACTCGCGCCGGGAGCGACACCGACCGTCCCGAGCATCGTGTTGATCGGCAACGCGATCTCGAAATCAGAATGCCTCGCCTGGAAACCGACCATCTGTCGCGCTGAGTCCACCTCGTAGATCCATGTCGTATCCGGCAGAGCCTCCTGCAACATCGAGGTGACCGGAGTGGACGTGAGACCACCGAAGTATGGGATCGCGGCTGACGCGCCGAAGTTGCGTGCCGGTGTGAGTTCGACGATGTGAATGGCCAGGGTGTCGCCGGGCTCGGCGCCGTCGACATAGAACGGACCGGTCTGCGGATTGACGAAGCGCAGGTCCACCTTCTCCGACGACAGGTCCGAGGTCGAGCGCAACGCGAAGTTGAAGGCATCCTCCGACCACAGTTTCAGGGCCGTCCCCGGCGTGATCCGCATGACCGGGGCGACTCCGCCGAAGGTGTAGGCGTACTGCTCCGGAGTCGGGGTGAATTCGATGACCTCCATGCGCTCCTCCTGGTGTGTCTAGGTCCGAAGACAGTCCTGACCGAGTTGATCGATGGATGTGCGGCCGAGGAGCTGCATCGTGATCGTCATCTCTTCCCGGAGGAGATCGACGACCCGCTGCACCCCCGCTTCGCCACCGGCCATGAGGCCGTAGAGATAGGCCCTCCCGACCGCGACCGCATCAGCCCCCCGGCAGAGGGCAGCGACGATGTCGGCCCCGCTCATCACACCCCCGTCGATGAGGATCGATGCCTCCGGCCCAAGCTCTTCCCGAACCTCGGGGAGGATGGAGAACGGCAAGGGCGGGCGCTCGAGTTGACGGCCGCCGTGCGTCGACAGGATCACCCCGTCCGCGCCATGGTCGACGACCATCCGGGCATCCGCCGCTGTCTGGATCCCCTTCACGGTCAAGGTCCCCGGCCACGCGCTGCGCAACCAGTCGAGATCGTCGATCGTGATCGACGGATCGAACACTCGGCCGATGAGATCGGCGACTGTGCCTTCCGTGCTGGTGAGCGTTGCGAAGCGAAGCGGTTCCGTGGTGAGCAGATTTCCCCACCACCGCGGGTGGAGCGCCATGTCGGCGAGGGTCCGCATCGTCAACTTCGGCGGGATGGTGAGTCCATTGCGCACATCCCGATGACGACGCCCTGCGACGGGGGTGTCGACGGTGAGGATCATCGTGCGATAGCCGCTGGACCAGGCTCGGTCGACGAGTTCCTTGCCGTAGCCACGGTCGGTCATGAGATACAGCTGGAACCAGCGGTCGAGGCTCGGCTGAGCCTGCGCTAGGTCCTCGATGGATGTGGTCCCGAGGGTGGACAGTCCATAGGGAATGCGCTCGCGCGCCGCGACCGCGGCCACCGCGGGCTCTCCCTGATAGTTCATCATCCGCGTGAATCCGGTGGGACCGAGCACCAGTGGCATCGACACATCGACGCCGAACAGATCGGTCGACAGATCGACCGACGAGACATCCTGCAGAACCCGCGGAACGAACTCGACCTCGGCGAACATCCGTCGTGCTCGATGCAGGCCAGATTCGTCGCCAGCGGCTCCGTCGGTGTAGTCGAACACCGACCGCGGGACGCGCCGGCGCGCCAAAGTCCGGATATCGGCGACACTCGCGCAGCGGGACAGCGCGACAGCGTCCCGATCGAAGGTGGGTCGACTCAGGCCGATGAGCGGTCGCACCTCCGAGAGCCTCGGGATCCTCCGCCGCTGCATGGCGTCAGGCTAGGCCACCGGCCACGACCGCGCAGGACAACGCCTCAGACCTCCGGGACGCTCGGTTCCACCGGGACCTTCGAGCGGCTCGTGCGCGTGGCAATCACGAGTCCGATGAGAATCACCACCGCTCCGAGAGCATCGGTGAGGTTCAGCGGCTCTCCGAGCACCGTGACGCCGATGAGAACGGCGAACAGCAGGATGAGGTAGGTCGCATCGCCGGCTACCGACGCTCCCCCGGCCCGGATGAGCGAATGCTGCAGGATGTATCCGATTCCTGTTCCGAAGATGCCGAGCACGAGCAGTCCGACGATCGCGGACACATCGAAGGCGGCCGGGATCGCAAAGCCGAAGGGCAGCACGAGGGTGAGCTGTACGGCAGCGATACTCAACTGTCCCGCGGCGATCGCCACAGCTGAACCGGTCATGTTGCCGAGCTTCAGGCGCGCGTACACGATGCCGGCTGCATAGGAGGATGTCGCCCCGAAGATCGCCAGGATTCCCCACAGATCGGTAGCACCCCAACCGGCCCACGGTTGCACCAGGATGATGACGCCCAGCAGGCCGAGCAGCACACCGAAGAGCCGTGGCTTGGTGATGCGTTCCATCGGCACGAATGCGGCCACGAGTGCCAGCGTCACCAGTGGAGCCGTGGAGTTCACCACGCTGGCCTGAACGGAGGAGATGCGGGTCATCGCAATCGCCATGCAGGTGAAGGAGATCGTGTTGAACAGCAGCGCCGCAATGAACAGGTGCTTCCACACCGTTCGATCCCGCGGTAGTCGGTCCCCTGTGATCGCGACGACGATGAGAAGGGTGATGGCCGCAAGAAGGGAGCGACCCCAGGCCACCTGGACGGGGGTGAACATCTCGATGGCGAGCTTCACCCAGAGGTAATTTGCCCCGAAGGTGGCCGACGCGACGACGAAGAGGACGACCAGGCGCAGGTTCGTCCGCGGGGCTATCTCCATGTTGGCGCCGCGGGGACGGATCCTCCCGAGGACGAGATAAGGCCCTCCCCCACGCTTCGGCCGAGCAGCCAGGCGAGGAGCGCCTGCGGGGAACCCTCGAGCACGTCGTCACCACCAACGATGTCGAGTCGATCATCACCCCATGCCACCGCCGCGACAGGGAACTCGCCACGCGCGGCGAAGTCCCGGGTGACCAGGCGGGCCATGTGCCAGGCCATGCTGTCCGGCCAGTCCCGCCAGGTGTAGTCGGCCAACCCGAGATCGGCGTGGTGCACACAGACCTCACCGAGCCGATGTCGCGCGAGAGACCCTGCACGCACGGATAGTCCATTGCCGAGAATGACGACGTCCTCTCGCTTCATCGAGTCGATCGCGCCGAGATCCGCCCGCAGGGCGCGAGCCGACTGCGAGACGGCCTGGTGATGGGCCTCGATCGAACGAGCGGCGTGCAGTTCGACATCGGCATCACGCACATCACGAGAGATGTACATCGGACGTTCGATGCCATCGCGGGCCCAACGCGCCACCCGTCCGAGGCCCTGTGCGTTCCCGTCGAGGTGCGCGAGGACATGGCCGCGGCTCCAGCCGGGGAGTCCGCTCGGCTCGGTCACCTCAGCGTCGCTCATCGCACTCATCGAGTCGATCAATCGCGTGGTCTCAGCATCGAGAAGCGCGAGGTCGTCGTCCCAGTCGGTGATCGGAACCTCGGCGTCGAGTTGTCGATCAGCCATCAGCGCGCCTCCAGGGCCAGGGCCGCTAGCGCGGCATTCACGATGGAACCGGAATCCAGATCATTCGCGGCGTAGAGGTCTGGGATGGAGCCGGACTGTCCGAACGCATCGACACCGAGCGGCACGCAGGTCACACCGAGGGCGGAGCCGAACCACGACATCGCGTGGCTGGCGGCATCGTGCACCGTGACGATGGGCGCCCGCTCACCGAAGACCGACCACAGCGGACCGGGCAGGCTCGGTGCCGTGGCTGTGCGTACGCCTTGGCGCAACGTGCGCTGCCAGGAGTTGTACAGGCGGTCATGGCTGGTGACATCGACGACGTGCGCGGCCACTCCTTCCTCCGCGAGTTCATCGGACGCCGCAAGAATCTCCGGCAGCAGCGGTCCCGAACCGACCAGGTGGACCAGGGGCGCCCGACCTTCCTCGCTGACGAGTTCCGGATGCGCTGCGTATGCGTCCCGGAGGCGATAACCACCGGCGAGGACCTGCCGGCGCAGGACCGCGTCGCCAATCCGCTGACGCGCTTCCTCGAAGGGCGCCTGATCGATCGGACGGGTCGTCAGCCTCAGGTAATACGCCCCCTGCTCGGCTGGCTGCGCCGTCAACGGTCCGTCATCACCGGACGCGATCCGCGCGACAGCGTCGCACATCAGCCAGTCCAATGCCCCGGCGTAGGCGGGTTCGAAGGCCGTGAGACCGGGCAACTCCAGACCGATACTCGCCGTGATCGTTGACTGATGGGCCCCACCCTCCGGCGCCAGGGTCACTCCGCTGGGGGTTCCCGCGACGATGAAACGTGCACCGGAATAGCAGCCGTAGATCAAGGCATCGAGACCTCGACACACGAATGGGTCGTAGAGCGTGCCGATGGGAATGAGCGGCTGGGCCGACAGATCCCACGACAATCCGAGTTGGCCTAGCAGCAGGAACAGGTTCATCTCGGAGATACCAAGTTCGATGTGCTGGCCGGTGGGCCCCTCCGCCCACTTCAACACCGGATCGGCGTTCCACGCGCGTTGCTCCTCGGGCGAGAACACTCCGGTCCGGTTGATGAACCCGGCGAGGTTGGTCGACGTGGCGACATCGGGTGCAGTGGTGACCAGATACGGCGCGACCTGCTCAATGCGGCTGAGGTCGACCAGGATGCGCCCGAAGGCCTCCTGGGTGCTGATCGGCCGCGCTCCGGAGATGCCCGTACTCGTCGGGACCGTGATGGGCAGTTCAGTGGTGACAGGGTCGCGATGGAGCACCTCGCGGCGCTCGGCTGCGAGAATCCCCTCAGGGCTCGCCGGATCGAACCGATCCCACTCGGTCTCCAGGGTTAGTCCTGATTCGAGGCGCAGCGTGTCGATCTGCTCGCCGGTCAGCAGCGCGGAGTGGTTGCGCGGATTGCCCGCAATCGGAAGTCCCCAGCCCTTGATGGTGTAGGCGAAGACCACGCTCGGCCGATCGGTGACCGCGTCGCATTCGGCGAATGCGTCGAGCAGAGCGCCGAGGTCGTGCCCGCCGAGATCGGTCACCAGCGGACCGAGCTCGCCGTCGGGGACACCCATCGACCAGGCCACGACCTCCTCGGGCGCACCATCGAGAAAACGCTCGCGGAGTTCCGCGCCAGACAGGCCGAACAGCGACTGGAACTGCTCATTGGGCATCGCGTCGATCCAGGACCGCAGCGCCTCGCCACCCTCCTGTGCGAAGGCCGCCTGGAGTCGCCGGCCGTACTTGACCTCGACGACATGCCACCCGGCGGCAGCAAACTGCACCGACCACTGATGGATGCGAACTCCGGGCACGACCCGGTCGAGGGACTGTCGATTGAAGTCCACGATCCACATCGCATTGCCGAGTCCGGCTGTTGCCGGATCCGCCACGGCCTCCCACACATTGCCCTCGTCGAGTTCGGCATCACCCATGATCGCGATGAACCTCGAACTCGGACGCTCTCCGAAGTGCGCATCCACATAGCGGCGAGTCGCTGCCGCGAACAGCGGAGCCGCCGCACCCAGACCCACCGATCCGGTGGAGAAATCGACCGTGTCGGGATCCTTCGTTCGCGACGGATAAGACTGCAGGCCCCCGAATTCGCGGAGCCGGGTCAGATACGACCGATCGAGATCGCCGAGAAGATAGGAGATCGCGTGGAAGACCGGTGACGCGTGCGGCTTGACGCTGACCCTGTCCTCCGCCCGGAGATAGGCGAACCACAGTGCGGTCATGACGGATACGAGGCTGGCACTACTGGCCTGGTGACCGCCGACCTTCACTCCATCGGCGGTCTCCCGCTCGCGATTCGCCGCGTCGACGATGCGCGTGGACAACCACAGCACGCGCTGCTGGATGCTGTCGAGCAGTTCCATCGCCGGTCCTCCCCACGCACTCGATCAGTGGGCCTCGAGGAAGTCCTTCAGCAAGGCATCGAACTTCTTCTTCATATCCTTGCCGGCGAACACGTGTGTGGCCTCCGGCCAGTCGACCGCCTGGCAGTTGGGCATCAGTTCCGCGATCAAGCCAGTATGTCGCGGCGTCGTGATCGGATCACGACCCGCATTGACCACGATGGCTGGTGTCTGCACCGACGGCAGCTCCTCGCGGGCGTCATAGGTGGAGCAGGCCTGGACCAGGCGACGCTGCGCCTCCAGCCGGCCATTCAGGTCCGGCCAGGTGCCGTCGATGCCGAGCAGGCGGTCGCGGTTGGCGTTGTAGAAGTCACCGTCGAAGCTGTAACTCGCCGCCAATTTCTGGAACTCCGCCCATCCCATCTTCTCGTGCACATCGACCATGGTGGCGAGCTGATCGACCATGATCGGGTCCGCCCAGGCCCAGCAGCCGGTCATCACCAGGGACCGAGCGAGGTCCGGGCGGGTGTAGGCCAGTTGCTGCCCGATGCAGGCACCCATGCCGACCATCCCCACCACGTGGATGTTCGTCCAGCCCAGGTGATCGATGAGTCCAGCGAGGTCGGATGCATACAACTTCATCGTCGCGGTCTGGGAGTAGTCGTCGGTGGAATCCCGCACACCGCGGTAGTCATAGATCAGCACCTGGTAGTTATCGAACAGGTAGCGCGGGGCGTCCTTCGTCCGACCGTGGCAGAAGGTCCCCCATCCCCCCATGCAGACCGCCTGAGGCAGGCCGTCGTCCCCGTGAACCTCGTAATACATCGTGTGGCCGTTGATCTCCAGGGTGGGCACGAGACCTCCTCGGGTCGGAAGATGGGCACAGCACATGACGCGCTGGTCGGCACAGTTTTGCAGAACATGTATACAACCGCGACCCCGGTTGAGGGATCCGAGTAAGGAAACCGGCCCTGTCGCGAATAATTTCCCCGTTCCCATTGGCGCTCTCCTTGAGATTGTGTACT
The DNA here is from genome assembly GCA_964626275.1 of uncultured Bifidobacteriaceae bacterium. Taxonomy (GTDB): domain Bacteria; phylum Actinomycetota; class Actinomycetes; order S36-B12; family S36-B12; genus M55B157. The sequence continues at coordinate 9,598 of CAZVCZ010000063.1, forward strand.
GTGCGCGTGAAGGGGACATTCCCTCACAGACCCACACCGACGAAGGAGCACTCACGTGGATCTCGGCGTCTTCATTCCCATCGGCAATAACGGCTGGCTCATCTCGACGACCTCGCCCCAGTACAAGCCGAGCTTCGACCTCA
>CAZVCZ010000064.1:0-9592 GCA_964626275.1 uncultured Bifidobacteriaceae bacterium
ATGTGATGAGCTGCAATCCGCTGCGTCCGGCTGCCTACGCATCCGGCGAACATCACGTTCGCGCCCGTGAGGACGCGGGGAGTCGCGATTGGGTGGTGTTCGAGGGCGGCCTGTCGGAGGTGGGTGCCGCGGGTGAGGGGTTCACCTTCGACAACGAGCTGCCGCGGCATCCGGCGTACGTTCCGGCCTTCCGGATCGATCGGGACCTGGTCACGAATCGGCAGTGGCTGGAGTTCATGGCCGACGGTGGGTATGCGCGCCACGAGTTCTGGCTCTCGGATGGCTGGGCGCGGGTGAAGGCCGAAGGCTGGCAGGCGCCGATGTATTGGATCGAACAGGACGGTCAGTGGTGGCAGCACACCCTGTCGGGAACACGACCCCTTGATCTGGATGAGCCGGTGATCCATGTGAGCCACTACGAGGCTGATGCCTACGCGTCCTGGGCGGGAGCTCGGCTGCCCACGGAATTCGAATGGGAGTTGGCCGCGGATCAGGGTGCGCTGCGCAATGTCGACGACTCGTGCTGGCAGTGGACTTCCTCGGCCTACCTGCCCTATCCGGGATTCCGGGCGGCGGCGGGCGCGGTGGGGGAATACAACGGCAAGTTCATGTCGAACCAGATGGTGTTGCGTGGCGGAGCCTGCATCACACCGGCTGGACATACCCGCACCACCTACCGGAACTTCTACCCCCCGCACAGCCGCTGGGCGTTCAGTGGAGTCCGCTTAGCCGCCGACGCCTGAACCATTTGTCGGGCCTCCTCCCAAATCCATCGACCCCGACGAACGACTCAGGGCGCCCATGCTGATCGCATGAACGCCCTGAGATTTGCGTCGGGGTGGCGGGATTTGAACCCACGACCTCTTCGTCCCGAACGAAGCGCGCTACCAAGCTGCGCCACACCCCGAAGTGCCCGGGAAGTCTAGCCCGGGGAGGAACCCCGCGATCAGGCGGGGACGACCTCGATGAGGGTCGCTTCCGGTGGGCATGCGAACCGGATCGGCGCATAGGGGGAGGTGCCCAGACCCGCCGACACGTGCAGATGGGACTGCCCGTGGCGCGACAGGCCGCGAGCCCGCCCACGATCCAGATCGCAGTTGGTCACCAGCGCCCCCGCGCCCGGCAGGCGCACCTGTCCGCCATGGGTGTGTCCGGCCAAGATCAGTCCCACCCCGTCGGCGGCCATCGCATCGAGCACCCGCAGGTATGGCGCATGGGCGACCCCGAACTCCACGTCCGCCGCCGGTCCCGCAACCTGCGCGTAGTCGTCGCGTTCGATGTGGGGATCATCGACTCCTCGCAACGCGATCGAGCCGGCGGGAAGCGACATCGTCGCCGTCGCATTGCCCAGGTGCGCCCAGCCACCGGTCTCCAGGCCGCTGATGAGATCACCCCAGGGCAGCTCCGAGCGTGACGGATCCAGGTCGCTCGGTCCGGCGAAGTAGGCGAACGGGTTGATCGGGGTCGGGGCGTAGTAGTCGTTACTACCCAGCACGAAGGCCCCGGGGACATCGAGGAGCGGATCGAGGGCGTCCATCGCGACCGGAACCCCGTCATGATCGGAGATGATGTCCCCGGTCACGATGACCAGATCAGGCCGCAGTTCCGCCAACCCGCGCACCCAATCCTGCAACCTCCGACGAGCCGGCGTGAGGTGCAGATCCGACAGGTGCAGGACGCGAAGCGGATCGTGTCCCTCGGGCAGCATCGCCACGGTCGTGCGCCGCAACCGATAACGCGACGCCTCCCAGCGGGCATAGGCCAGACCGGCGGCACCGGTGAGGGCCGCGGTGGTGAGCAGGGGAGTCAGGCGCATCTGTTCCAGTGTCGCACCGGTGTCGAATCAGTGAGGTGAGAGGATGGTGCCCCACCCTTGAGAGGTTTCCATGAGCGAGTTGAAGGATCGACTGCAGGCTGATCTCACCCAGGCCATGCGGGATCACGACGAGGTCACCCTGCGCACCGTGCGCATGATGCTCACCGCCATCACGAATGCCGAGGTCGCCGGCGACACGGCGAAGCAACTCACCGACGAGGAGATCGTCGCCGTCGCGTCCACCGAGGCGAAGAAGCGCCGCGAGGCTGCAGCGTCCTACACCGACGCCGGCGCCGAGCAGCGCGCCCAGGATGAACTCGACGAACTCGCCGTCATCATGCGCTACCTGCCAAGCCAACTCAGCGATGAGGAATTGCAGGCCCTCGTTGCCGAAGCGGTGGCGGAGGCGGAGGCTCAGGGTAAGACGGGCCCGGCGGCCATGGGTGTGGTGATGAAGTCGTTGCAGCCCAAGGTCCGTGGTCGGGCCGACGGTGGTGCCGTCGCGGCGATGGTGAAGTCAGCGCTGGGCAGTTAGCCCGCGTCGCCAGAGACCGGTTCTGCGGATTCCTCCACGACCGGTTCGCTGGGCGCTGGCTCAGGTTCGACCGGGTCGACCGGGTCGCTGGGTGCGGGTGTCGGCTCGACGGGATCGACCGGATCAGGTGGTGCCGGTGTCGGCTCCACGGGATCGACCGGTTCGGTGGGTGCGGGTGTCGGTTCGACCGGCTCAGTCGGCTCGGGATCGCTGCCCCGGGGACCTTCCATGCGAGACCTGTCGCGGCCTGTCCTGCCTGGCCGGTGGGGCTGTAGCCGACGACGCTGATTTGATAGCGCTCGCCCGGTTCGAGACCGCGAATGACACAGCTCATCCGTCCGCTGCTCGCCGTGACGTTGCAGCTGAAACCGCCCTTATTCAGTGAGGCGGTGTAGCGCACCGCCTTCACCGGCAGGTAGGCCGGCTGCCCGGGCTGAGAGGCGACGGGGGTCTCGGGCGAGGGGTCCCAGGAAATCTCGATCTCGGTGCCGTCCGGGGAGACGGCCTCGACCCGCACGTTCCGCGGCGCTTGCGCCTGCGGCAGGGAAACGGCCGGCGGCGAGTAGGTGCCGGAGTTACCGCGGACCGGGCCGAGCCCCCAGGGGCTCTCGAGCTGGAAGTCCTTCGGGGGACTGCCCGCGAGGGCGGCCATCATGGATTCCCGCCAGATCGGTCCGGGGATCTGACCACCGGTGACGTAGGAGTAGTACTGCCCGTTGATGGTGACGTTCGTCATCGGGTACTTGAAGCCACCACGCGGATCGCCCACCCACACCGCACCAGCGAGATCGGGGGTGAAGCCGGCGAACCAGATCGCCGCGTTGTCATTGGTCGACCCGGTTTTGCCGGCCGCGGGACGATCGGGCAGCGACATGGCCGCGCCGGTGCGACCCGACAGTGGACCGTCGATGACCCCGGTGAGGATGGCGGCAACGGAGTCGGCGACACCTCGATCGATGACCTGGGTGCAGCGCGGGGGCGCCGGGGCGATGTCGTCACCGTTGCGGTCGGTGATCTGCAGGATCGGGCGCGGCTCGCAGTATTCGCCGTGATTGGCGAAGGCAGCGTAGGCGCCCGCCATCGACAGTGGCGAGACCTCCATCGTGCCGAGGGAGAATGTCGGGACCCGCAGCAGATCGCCGCCACCACCGAGATAGACCCCCATTTGCTCGGCGATCTCGGCCTGGCGGCACAGGCCGTACTTCTCGGCGAGGGTGAGGAAGTAGGTGTTGGTGGAGAACGCGGTCGCCTGCCACATGTCGAGATAGCCGGCCGAGCCGGAATTGCGGAAGGTCAAGGGCCCGAAGGGAACGCCGGTCTCGCAGTTCACAAAGTCGTTGAAGACCTTGGGATTGGGCGAATCGATGCGTTCGCTGGGCGTTTGCCCGGCCTCGAGCGCAGCGGCGAGGGTGAACACCTTGAAGGTCGAACCAGCCTGCATGCCGATCGTGCCGCCCATGTCGCGATCGACGTTGTAGTTGTAGGTCGTCTTCCCGCGGCCCTTCAGTCCCCACTCACGGTTCTGGGCCATCGCGATGATGTCGCCGGTGCCCGGACGGACCAGGGTGATCGCAGCAGCACGCCCGCTCTCGTCCTTGATGGGAATGTAGGAGGTGACCGCATCGGTCGCCCCCTGCTGGGCCCGGGGATCCAAGGTGGTGCGGATGGTGAGCCCACCACGACGCAGGAACGCCTCGCGTTCCGCCGGAGTCTCGCCGTAGGCCGGATCCGAACGCAGAGTGCGCACGACGTATTCGCAGAAGTACGGCGCGTAGGACGACGTGCAGCCGTTCGCCGGAAGTGACGGGTTGAGCGTGTCCTCGATCGGCACGCGACGAGCGGCGGCGGCCTGGGTGGAGGTGATGTAGCCGAGTTCGCTCATCTTCGCGAGCACGATGTTTCGTCGCCGCTCGGACAGATCGGGATTGCGCGTCGGATCGAAGGCGCTGGGCCGCTGCACGATGCCGGCGATGGTGGCGGCCTCGACGAGCGTCAACTCGCTCGCCGGCTTGGAGAAGTAGCGACGGGCGGCGGCCTCGACGCCGTAGGCACCGCCACCGAAGTAGACGATGTTGAGATATTTCTCGAGGACCTGCTCCTTGGTGAAGCGGCGCTCGAGGGCGAGGGCGTAGCGGATCTCACGCAACTTGCGGGACGGGGTGCGGCCCTGCGCGGCTTCAAGTTCGGCCTCGCTGGTGGCCTGCGCGATGAGCACGTTCTTCACGTACTGCTGCGTGATGGTCGAGCCACCCTGGATGCTGCCGCCGGGGTTGGAGGTGTTGCTCACGACCGCGCGAACGGTGCCGCGCAGATCGACCCCGGAGTGCTCGAGGAACCGCTCGTCCTCGATGGCGACGATGGCCTGACGCATCGCCGGAGCGACGGCGGCGAGGGGAACCTCGATGCGATTCTGGTAGTAGATCGTGGCAAGGACCGAACCATCGGCGGCCTGGATGACCGAGCGCTCGGGGAGGTCCGGGGTGTCCAGCGAGGTCGGCAACGACTCGAAGCTGTCCACGGCGCTTCGGGTGAGGGCTCCCGCACCGGCGGCGAGGGGCAACACCATCGCAGCGGCCACGATCCCGGCGAGCCCGGCGACGACGACGAAGGCGAGCAGGCGCCCGACAGCGCCGATCGGCCCGGTCGAGCCGTCGGGGCGAAGGCGGCGGGGTGCCACGGGGTGGTCGCACCTTTCGTCGGGGTCGGGATGGGTCGTCGGTGGTTCTGCGGGTACGTACACCGAGACGTCTCCCAGGGTAAGCGACGCAGGGGCCCGATCACGGGTTCCAGGGCCCACGGCTAGGCGGAGGGGATACCCGTAGGGACCGGTCAGAGCCGGGGGTACACGACACCGGATGGAGCACGAGATGACCTAGATCACAAAAATAGTAGATTATTACCACCTTGTTCTAGTTAAATATGACCTGTCTGGTCGCGCGTGAGGCGCGTAGCGTCCGGCGGTGCCAGAGGGGACGAGAGTCACCGGCGGGAGTCGCGGAACTCCTGTGACGCCTGTGACACCCGTCAATCCCTACCAGCAGTGGTGGAAGGAGACGCTCGAACCCATGTCAGCCTCCGGTGAGTGGACGGTGCACGCCGCCTGTCGAACAACCGACCCCGACACCCTTTTCGTGCAGGGTGCCGCCCAGAACCGCGCCAAGGTGATCTGCTCGGGGTGCCAGGTGCGCACCGAGTGCCTCGCCGACGCGCTGGACAACCGGGTGGAGTTCGGTGTGTGGGGTGGCATGACCGAGCGGGAACGCCGCGCGCTGCTGCGCCGTCGGCCCCAGGTGACCTCGTGGCGTGAACTGCTGTTGAGTGCACGCGACGAATACGAGCGGACCCAGACCCCGTCCGCCTCGCGCGCCTCCTGATCGTTGCGCGCCGGCCTCAGCCGGAGGTGACGAGCCGACCGATCTCGCGAAGTCCGGCGAGATCGTGCACATCCTCCGGCAGCGCCGGAACTTGAGTTGCCGGCACAAGGGGATGCGACGCGGTGAACCGCACCACGAGCCGCTGCTGATTGGTCTGGGTGCGCATCCGATCGGCGTGTAGTTCCAGTAGCGCGGCCGTCGCCGGGAACTCATCCTCCTCGCTCAGGTGGCGCGCCGCGACGGATGCCTCCTCAGCCGACAACTCCGGGACCCTCACGGACATGACCCTGTTCAACACCAGGCCGGCGAGCGGCATGGAGTCCTCGCTCAACCGATCGACGAAATAGGACGCCTCGCGAAGTGCATCCCGCTCAGGCGCGGCGACGACGACGAAGGCTGTTCCTGGATCGGCGAGTAGGGCGTAGGTCTCGTCGGCGCGCTCCCGGAACCCACCGAACATCGTGTCGACGGCGGCGACGAACGCGCCGAGATCGGCGAGGAGTTGCGCGCCGAGGATCTTGGTCAACACACCGGCGAACAATCCGAAGCCGGCACCGAGCAATCGCCCGATTCCGCGGCCGGCCCCGCGCGCCGGAGTGGTGAGGACACGAATGAAGCGACCGTCGAGGAAGGCACCGAGTCGCTCAGGTGCATCAAGGAAGTCAAGGGCGGAACGCGAGGGCGGAGTATCGACGATGATGAGATCCCAGGAACCATCCGCATCGGCCTGAGCGCGCAGTTGGCTCAGCTTCTCCATCGCCATGTATTCCTGTGTGCCAGCGAAGGAGGATGAGAGCGCCTGATAGAACGGGTTGTCCAAGATCGCTTGTGCCCGTTCAGGATCGCTGTGCGCTTCGACAACCTCGTCGAACGTGCGCTTCATGTCGAGCATCATCGCGTGGAGCGAGCCGCTGCCCTTCACGCCTTTCACCGGACGGGGGGTGTTGTCGAGTTCGGTGAGGCCCATCGCCTGGGCGAGTCGCCTGGCCGGATCGATGGTGAGGACACACACATGGCGTCCCTGCTCGGCGGCGCGGAGAGCGAGCGCGGCAGCGGTCGTGGTCTTGCCGACACCGCCCGCCCCGCAACACACCACGATGCGGGTCGCCGGATCACCGATCACGGTGTCGAGATCAAGGGGCGGCGCCTTCAGATCGAGCAGGCTGCCCTCGCTCACCTTCGTGTCCTTCGCCATGTCGATCAGGCCATCCCCTGCTCGCGCAGCAGTCGCGACAACTCATACAGCGCCGCGATGTCCATGCCCCCGGCAAGGAAGGGCAACTCATACACCGGCTGACCGAGTGCGTTGATGCTCTCGCGCTCGGTCGCCTCGAGATTCACCCGGGCCGCGTGATCGACCGCCTCGGCGAGGAGCGCATCGGTGATCGCATTGCCGGCTTTCGATTTCGCGGTGCCAAGGCCCGCGGCCGCAACCCCGTCGGCGATCTGAGCGCGGGCGAGGCCCGGTCCGCTCGCGAGAACGAGATCGCTCTCATCGAGCATCGGGGGACGGGTCATGTTCACCACGATCCCGCCGACGGGCAGCGCGGCATCCCGGAGTTCGGCGACACCATCGGCGGTTTCCTGGACCGGCATCTCCTCGAGCAGGGTGGTGAGATGCACCGCGGTCTTCTCCGAACGAAGCACGGCCATCACCGAGTCAGCCTGATTGCGGATCGGGCCGACCTTCGCGAGGCCGGCGATCTCGGTGTTGACGTTGAGGAAGCGCGTGATCCGACCGGTGGGCGGGGCGTCGAGGACGATGGCGTCGTAGGACTGCCCGTTCTTCTTGTCCTTGCGCCGCACGAGTTCGACGGCCTTGCCGGTGAGGAGCACATCGCGCAGACCCGGTGCGATGGTTGTGGCGAAGTCGACCGCGCCCATGCGGCGCAACACTGAACCGGCGCGGCGGAGGTTGTAGAACAACTCCAGGTAGTCCAGGAGCGCCTCCTCCGGATCGACCGCGAGCCCCCACACCTCGCCTCCGCCGGGAGCGACGGTGAGTTTGCGTTCGTCATACGGCAACGGCGAGGTGTCGAAGAGCTGGGCCAATCCCTGGCGACCCTCGACCTCCATGAGCATGACGCGGCGCCCATCGGAGGCGAGCGCGAGAGCGAGTGCCGCAGCGACGGTCGTCTTGCCCGTTCCGCCCTTGCCGGACATGACGTGGAGCATCACGTCGGGCCAGTCGCCGCCGGGGGTCGCGCTGGCAGCACTGCGATCTACGGGCACACGGTCGAGCCTAACGCCCACGAGCGGGTTCATGCCCACGCGCTAGGGTCGGCCTATGACTGACGGACCCACGAAATGGGAGTACGCGACCGCACCCGTGCTCATCCATGCGACCAAGCAAATCCTCGACACCTGGGGGGCTGACGGCTGGGAACTCGTCCAGATCGTTCCCGGCCCCACGCCGGAGAATCTGGTCGCCTATTTCAAGCGCCCCCTGGTCTCAGGGTCAGGGTCGTGACCAGCCACTCGGAGCGTCTCGCGGAGCTCGGCATAGAACTGCCCGAGGTCGTGAAGCCGCTGGCCGCCTATGTCCCCGCGACGGTGAGCGGCCGTTACATCTACACCTCCGGTCAGTTGCCGATGAAGGATGGCGCGAACATCGCGGTCGGCACCGTGGGCGACGACGTCGATGTCGACACCGCCTATGCGTGCGCGCGGCAGTGCGCCATCAACGCGATCGCCGCGGCCGCGTCGGTCGCCGGCGGGATCGATGGTCTCGGTCGAGTGGTGAAGGTGGTCGGCTTCGTCTCCAGCGCACCTGGATTCACGTCGCAGCCGGCGGTGGTGAATGGCGCGAGCGAGTTGCTGCTCGAAGTGTTCGGTGACTCAGGACGTCACGCGCGTTCGGCTGTCGGGGTTGCCGCGTTGCCGATGGGCGTGCCGGTGGAGGTCGAGATGATCTTCGAGGTGGCCGACTGAACGGGATGCCGCGCCTGCCCGAGGAGATGACCCGACGGGCGCGAGCCTTGGCAGTCGGGGACTCCTCGTGGATCCCGCCGATCCCGCGACCGGCCTCGACCGTGGTGCTGCTCCAGTCCGATGGCACCGCAGTGTCGACCTACCTCATGCGTCGTGCGCCGTCGATGGCGTTCGCGGCCGGCATGTTCGTCTTCCCCGGGGGCCGCATCGACGACGCTGACATCGAGGCGCGCATTCCCTTCGTCGGTGAGCCGATCCTGCCGGAGCGGTTCACCGCAGATGCCGATCTCGCGCGAGGGATCGTCGTCGGCGCGGTGCGCGAAGTATTCGAGGAAACGGGCGTACTGCTCGCCGTCGATGAGGCTGGACGCACCCCTGTCGTGGACGACGCGTGGGACGCCGATCGCGACGCGGTGAACTCCTCATCCGCGAAATTTCCCGACGTGCTGGCCCGCAGGGGACTGGCGATCGATCCGGATCTGCTGCCGCTGTGGTCGCATTGGATCACCCCCGAGGTGGAGGAGCGCCGCTACGACGTCCGATTCTTCGTCGCCGCGGTGCCCGAGGGGCAGCCGGTGCGCGATGTCAGCGGAGAGGCCGACCACTGCGTGTGGGTGAATCCGGCGCAGGCGCTCGCCGACTATGGCGAGGGCCGCATGGCCATGCTGCCGCCGACGGTGTCGACCCTCACCGACCTGGTGGACCTGTCCGACCTGAGCGATCTCGCGGCTCGCGCCCGTGCGCGCACCGTGCTCCCCCTCATGCCCCGCACCCGGATGAACGGTGAGGAGATGGTGTGGGAGGTCGTGAACGCGCGCGACGGTTCGGTGGTCTGGCCGATGAGCGGTCCCCCCGCCGGCTCCGAATCCCGCGGCGTGTAGCCCTTCTCCGGGTAGAAAGTGCCCTACAAGGGCCAGATCTACCCCGAGAACTACC
>CAZVCZ010000065.1:0-9507 GCA_964626275.1 uncultured Bifidobacteriaceae bacterium
ACAACAAGGGTGTTGCTCTGTTCCCCCGGCGCATCGATGGGCGCTATGTCGCCCTCTCGCGCTGGGATCGGGAATCCAACTCGATCGCCTACTCCGATGACGGCTACCACTGGCACGAAGCCGAGACCATTCACGTTGCGGAGGATCCCTGGGAGTTGATCCACGTGGGCAATTGCGGCTCCCCCATCGAGACTAAGCACGGCTGGCTCGTCATCACTCACGGCGCTGGACCGATGCGCCAGTACTCGCTGGGCGCGATGTTGCTGGATCTAGAGGATCCCGTCAGGGTCAAAGCCGCCTACCCCGGCCCGCTCCTCACCCCTACCGAAGAAGAGCGAAACGGCTACGTTCCCAACGTCGTCTATTCCTGCGGGGGTCTAGCCCATCAAGGACATCTCATCCTTCCGTTCGGCTTCAGCGATTGCCGCAGTTCCTTCGCGGTGATCCCCATCGACGAACTCGTCGCGAGGATGCATCCGAATACTGCCCGCCGCACCTAACATCGGCAGACACCGCGAGCCGCTTCAGCGCGAGGTGTACCTTCTTCCCCGTGAGTGAAGAGGCTACTGAGGAGAAGTCCTCCAGCGTGATTCCTGATACGTCCGCCGGCTGGCGGGAATTGATCGCTGTCATCCTCCTGTCGGTCACGGCGATCGCTACGGCGTGGAGCGGCTTCCAGTCCAGCAAGTGGGGCGGGGAGATGTCGATTTCCTTCAGCAAGGCGTCGACCGCGCGGATCGAGGCTTCTCGGGCTGATGGAAACGCCAATCGACAATTGACCATCCAGGTCCAGCTCTACACCCAGTGGATCGAGGCCTATGCCGCGGACGACATGGTGCTCGCCGACTACCTCTCCGCCCGCTTCCCCGAGCCCCTCGCCTCCGCCTGGGCCGCCTGGATCGCATTGAAGCCCCAGGAGAACCCCGACGCACCGGCCAGCCCCTTCGAGATGCCCGAGTACGTCCAGCCGGACGCCGTCGCGTCAAAGGAGGCAGATGCCAGAGCGGATGCTCTGTTCCAGCAGGCCCTGGACAATAACCAACGCGGCGACAACTACACCCTTCTCGCCGTCGTCTTTGCGACGGTCCTGTTCTTCGCGGCCGTGTCGGGGCGGGTCAAGAGAAACCTCAGCGCCTGGTTCCTCCTCGGAGTTGGGCTGGTGCTGTTCACCACCGCAACCGTTATCCTCGTGTCCTATCCCAAGATCATCTAGCCGACCCCAGGGAGCGCAACCACATGTCTGAGCACGACGAGCCCGTGAAGGGCCATCCCATCGGCGCCTACCTGATCGTGTTCATCCTGACCGCAGCGATCGTCGGGATCTTCTCGTTCCTCTCCGGGAGCTGGGAGCAGTACTGGCTCGCCGGAGTTGCCTTCGTTCTGTGGGGCATCGCCTCGCTGATCATCTTCACTCGGCCGGAGAAGGCGACGCACTAGCACGCTTTTCGATCCGCTTGCGATCCCAGAAGAAGAACAGAAGAGCACCGAACCCGATCAGCATCTGCGGGAAGAACGCAAACGCGCGCCAGATGATGTCCGCGGCTGTCGCCTGACCTGAACTCGCCCCGAAGTAGATCAGCAGCCCGATCAGTGCTGCATCGACTGTGCCGAGTCCACCCGGAGCGATGGGGACCGCGGCGAGGAGCAGCGCGACTGAGAACGCGACGAAGGCCTCCAGGACCGTGAGTTCGTTCTCGAACGCGCCCGTTCCGTACAGCGCCGCCCACAGCACGACGAAGGGCGTGAACTGCGCGAGCGCATTCGTCAGGGTCAACTGCTTCCATCGCGTCGCCACCATCGTCGCCGCAGTGTCGTGGAAGCCCACGACGCTCTCCACCATGTCCGGTGGGCCCTTGTGCACGACGCGGAAGAGAACGTTGACCAACCGTTGGGCAAGTCCACCGATCTTGCGAGCCCCGGCCTCGCTGCGCAGGATGATGGCGATGAAGACCACCGAGACCAGGAACAGGACAGCGGCGATGACCGCGATGAGCTCGAACTGGCCCTCGACGGTGCGCCTTTCGATCGCGAAGAGCGCGAGCAGGGCGACCGCGGGTGCGCCGAAGGTCATGAGGTAGGTCCACACCGCGTCGGCGGCCACGGCAGCCGCGGCCTTGCTCTGCGGAACCTTGTAGCGGGCGAGGATTCCGTACTGCACTCCGACCGCGATCGCGCCGCCACCCCACGGCACACCGGTCGAGATGGCGAAACCACCCTGCCGATCGATGAAAGCCGGCTTATAGCCCAGCCCGGGGATCGCCGCGGGCGCCGTCAGTGGATACACCAGGATGCTGGCGAGCGCCCCCACGATGATGACGATGAGCCAACCACGGGGAATCTGCTGCGCGGCCTCCCAGCCCTGCTCGAAGCTGCCGAACTGGGGGATCAGTTCGGTGAAGATCAGGTAGGCCGCGCCCAGGCCGAGGACGATAAGGATGATCTTCGGAATCCAGACCCGAGCCCAGGACTTCGGGCGGACATCCGCGGCGGACTGTGTCGGGTCGGAGCCTGCCGAATCGGCCATGGGCCCAGCCTAGGGGGTCGGTCTATTCCGCACCGGCGATGACGGGCAGAACATCCTCGAGCGGTCCACGAACGACCACCTCGGCCACGGAGTCATAGGGGGTCGGCTCCGCATTGCAGATGATCACCCGCGCTCCGTATTGCCAGGCCGTGGGCACGAGCGAGGCCACCGGGTTGACCTGAAGCGACGTCCCCGCCGCAAGGAACACCTCACCCTCGCGCGCTGCCCGCATCGCCTGATCGAGCACCACGGTGTCGAGAGGTTGCCCGAAGGAGATGGTGTCGGACTTGAGCATCCCGCCGCATGCTTCGCATGGCGGGTCGTCCTCCCCCACATCGAGTCGGGCGAGGGTCTCGCGCATAGGTCGGCGATCACCGCAGTCCAGGCACACGGTGTTGTGCAGTGTTCCGTGCACCTCCCAGACGGGTGCGCGCTGACCGCTGCCCGCGGCCTGATGGAGACCATCGATGTTCTGCGTGATCGTGGCGCGGACGCGCCCCTGCGACTCCAGGTCGGCGATCGCGCGATGGGCCGCATTCGGTTGAGCGGTCCACGCCGGATGATCCCGGCGATTGCGCCATGCCATGACCCGCAGATCCCGATCGGCGACATAGGCATCGATGTCGAACATGCGCGATGCTTTCGGGTCCTTCGTCCAGAGGCCCTGCGGGCCGCGGAAGTCCGGAATTCCACTCGCCGTGCTCACCCCCGCACCAGTGAGCACCGTCACCAGCCGCGCGCCCGCGACGAGTAGGCGGGCTCGATCGATCGCATCTGACTCTTCACGCATCGACAGCCAACCTAGTCGAACACCACAAGAGCGTCGGCTAGCGGCTTGCGCTGCAACGCGGGAACTTCACATCCTGCAGCCGGGTAGCCGATGGGCATGAGCACATAGGGGCGCTCCGTCGCCGGTCGCTGACAGATCTCGGTCAGGAAGCCCATGGGATTGGGGGTGTGGGTCAGCGATGCCAGCCCCATCTGATGCACCGCGCTGAGGAACATTCCACACGCGATGCCGACGGATTCATTGACGTAGTAGTTCTTGCGCAGCGAACCGTCCGGCATCGGGGTGGATTTCTGCGCGAACAGGATCACCAACCACGGGGCGATCTCGAGGAACGGCTTGTTGGCATCGGTTCCCAGGGGAGCAATCGCCTCGCGCCAGGCATCGGGCAGCCGGCCTCCGTCGTAGTTCTCCCGCTCCTCCGCCTCCGCGGCCTCGCGGATCCGACGCTTCATGTCGGCATTCGAGACGGCGACGAAGGTCCACGGCTGCTGATGGGCACCGCTGGGCGCGGTATTCGCCACAGACACGGCCAGCTCGATCAACTCGCGCGGGACCGCTGCGTCGGAGAAGTCCCGCACGCTGCGCCGCGCCTGCATCACCTCGAGGAACTGCCCGCCGGCGATCGCGGCCTCCTCGTGGGTCAGCGTGAGTCCGCGATAGGGAATGGTCCGGGCTTCTGCCATGGCTCCACTGTGCCGTAAGGATGAGGCACAGCGCGCAGGAAAACTCCCGCTACTGGCAGCCGGTTTCGGGATTAGTCCCTCTAGCGGCTGCCAAACGTGGGAGTTGGACGGTGGCGTGGCAGACTCAGCCCGCCATGGCCGCCCTCCTCGCCCTCATCTCGAGCCTCACCTGGGGTAGTGCGGATTTCCTCGGTGGGATCGCCTCCCGCCGCGTGGGAGCGCTGCGCGTGCTCACCGTGTCCTACCCCGCGGGCGTAGTCGTGCTCGTCCCGATCGCACTGTGGATACTGCCCGGGGAACTCAGCAGCGGAGTCGTGTGGTGGGCAGTCGTCGGTGGCGTCATCGGCGCCATCGCGATGGTGCTGCTCTATGGTGCACTCGCCCGAGGGCCGATGGGAATCGTCTCACCGCTCACCGCGGTGATGTCCGCCGCGATCCCCGTGGCCGTGGGACTGGCGCTGGGTGAGAGCCTCGGCTGGATTGCGTTCGTCGGCATGGCGCTCGCCGCCATCGCCGTCATCCTCGTCAGCCGCGAGCGGGGGGAGCATCTTCGCGCGTCGCCGCTCGCCCTCGGTCTCGCTCTCGGCAGCGGCGTTGCCATCGGGCTCTATCTCACCGTGCTCGGACTCGCGCCTGCCGACTCTGGGATCTGGACGGCCACCATCGCTCGAGCGGTATCGTCCGCCGTCGTCGTCGGGGCTGCCGTGATCCTGCTGAGGCCGCGCACCACCTCGTCGTTCCCCTGGCTGCTCGCCGTAGTCGCCGGGAGCCTGGACGCGTTAGCGAACGGCGTCTTCCAACTCGCCGCTCAGCGCGGGGATCTCGCAGTCGTGGCGGTCATCGGGTCGCTCTACCCCGCCGCGACGGTCATCCTCGCCCGGCTGGTCCTAGGCGAGCGGATGTCGAGGATCCAGGCGACCGGGGTGGGTCTCGCCCTCGCTGCAGCCGCCGCATTGTCCCTCGGCTGAGATCCCCATCGATCCTGTGCGCAGCGTAAGTTAGATACGTGGCCAGGAACGATCGCGAGGCATTCGGCGCCAAGGTGCAGGCCGGCATCGAGCGCGGCCTCGACGTGGTGGAGGCCTGGCGGGCTGCGCGAGCGTCGAAGCCGAACCGAGAGCTCGAGGCACGCCGTCAGCAGGCGATCGCCGCCCATGCTCGGGAGGTGCGTCGCTACGAGCGACGCAAGGCCCAACTCTCAACCCGGACGATCGGGGGCACCGCTGTTGCCGGTGTCGCCGGGACGGTCGGTGTCATCGACATCATCGCGGAAGTCGCGACCTCCGACGCCGCTGTATACGGCCCGTCGTGGATGTGGCTCGGCGCCGCCGTGCTCGGCGGTGTCACCGCGATCACCGCCCGTCGATCCCAGCGATCACTCACCCCTCCCGCTGCCTTCACACCGCCGATCGGCCCTCCGCCCCAGTTGCGGGCTGACGCGATCGGAACAGCGGAGGCCACGCGTCTCACCCGACTGCGCCTCCAACTCGCAGAGGTGGTTCCCGCCCTCGACTCGCTCCATCCGGCAGCAGCCGAGGACCTCCGGCGGGCCGATCATGAGGCTTCCCCTCCGCTGCATGCACTGATCACCCGACTCGACGTCCTCGATCGGATGCGCCGGGATCTCGATGCCAGTGCGGCAAAGGACGCCGCGACCACCGCGGCCGAGCAGGTCCGCGCCCGGCTCGACGCGGGATGCCAGACCTACGAGATGCTGCTCACCGCCTCGGCGTCCCTACTCGCGGCACCGGATGTCTCCCGCTCCACCGATGAGGTGCTCACCCCGGCCATCGAGGCGCTCTCCGCCTACACCCATGGCCTCCAGCGATCCGCCGAGACGTTCGGGGCCTAGCGGACCAGGATCGCCGGATCCTTCAGTTCGACCATGAGTCCTTCCAGGACGAGCGGCAGCGCGCCGTTCGCGGCCAGAGCCTGTCGACACCGATCCAGGGCATTGAGGCGTGCGGTGGTGTCCGCCGGATTGCACAGCGCAGCCTCGGACTGCAGTTGCGGACGCATCTCGTCGTTGATGAGTGCGACCGCACCACCGAGTTGGATCACGAGCACATCGCGGTAGTAGGCCATGAGGTCGATGAGCGCACGATCCACCTGGTCTCGCACCGCCCGGGTCCGACGGGACTTCTGTGCCTTCTGCAGGTCCTTCATCGCGCGCGACGCCATCCGCTCGATTCGCGCCGCGCTCACTCCGTCGGCACCATCTCCGTAGGCGCGGCGAAGATCCGCCATCTCCCGATCGTCGAGAGCATCCGTGATGGTCCGAGCGTCCTCGGTTGCCGCGGCCAACAGGTTCGCCGCGGCAGTGAAGCAGGAGGACAGATCCCGTAGCGAGGCCGGGATGCGCATCACGTCCTGTCGACGTTGGCGAACCTCCTCATCCGTCGCCAGTGCTCGGGCTCGGCCGATGTGTCCCTGCGAGGCCCGTGCGGCGAAGGCAGCCATCGCCGGATCCACCCCTTCGCGCTCCTGAAGCGCACGCGCCACCTCGGTCGTCGACGGGGTGCGCAGTTGCACCGAACGGGTGCGAGACCGCACGGTCGGGAGGACGTCCTCAGCACTCGGCGCACACAGGACCCACACCAGATGCCGCGGGGGTTCCTCCAGCACCTTCAGCAGTGCGTTCGCCGCCTCCTCGGTGAAACGATCGGCATCCTCGATGATCACGATGTGCCAGGGCGCATCGCTCGGGATCACCGCGGAGCGCAGGATCAACTCCCGTGCATCCTCGACCCCGTAGGAGATCGTGTCCGAGCGCACGATGTGGACGTCAGGATGCGCACCACTGCGCGCGGTGCGGCAGGTCGGGCAGTCCCCGCAGCCATCGGCTGAACACTGCAGCGCAGCGGCGAAGGCACCCGCGGCTGTGGATCTCCCTGAACCCGGCGGGCCGGTGATGAGCCAGGCGTGCGACATCGCCGGCCCCGGTCCAGCGGGGTCCCCCGCATCTTCCACGGCGCGGACGAGGACCTCGACGGCATCCTCCTGGCCGACCAGGCCCGCCCACACGCTCATCCCCGCACTCTAACGAGCCCTTCTCCGGGTAGATCGCGCCCCGATTCCCTCGTGGACCTACCCGAAGAACTACCCGGAGTTCTACTCAGCCGGATCGGTCCCCGGACCGACGTGATCGGCCAGCCACTCGACCACCGGTGCCATCGCCCGCCAGTCCTTGCGTACGACCTCCAGGGTCTTCTTGGAGTCCAGCCAGGACGGGACGCCGTATTCGCGGGACATGGTCAGCTGGGTGAAGCGCAACAGATCCAGCCGAGGGTGATCAGCGGACACACCCCGCGGCTTCGTCTTCAGCGGCGCCCCATCGATGGAATACGGCGGACGCGCCCGACGCAGCTTCGCCAGCCCGGCGTCCAACTCCGCGACTGCTGGCGAATCCACCGACGCGCGGAATCGCGCCACCTGCGGCCCGAGAGGCGCGTACCAACCCCCGGCAACCATGAGCCCGCGAGCGGAGATCTGCACGTAGTAGCCGATCGCATCCTCGATCTGCGCGATCGCTCCCATGTGATCCTTATACGGTGACTTGTCCTTGCTGAATCGCACGTCACGATTAGGCCGGAAGATCCGCGCCGATCCGAACTCATCCTCTAGTCCCGCAAGGAGCGCGAGCATCGGCTCACGCAGTTCCCGTGCGTAGGTGTCCTTGTGCTCGGTCCACCAGGCTCGGGTGTTGTGGATCGATAGTTGTTCATAGAAGTCAATTGCCTCGGGAGAAAATCCACTGAATGTGGTGGTCATCAACCCTCCAGGAGTTCCGACACTCGGACGCGCACAGCGGCCGCGATCTGTTCGACCTCGTCATGACCGTTGAGCACCAGATAGCGCTCCGATTCGCCCGCGGCCAGATCGAGGAACGCCTGTCGCACACGTGCATGCCACTCGAGGGGTTCGGCCTCCAACCGATCGGGGCGTTCAACTCGAGCAAGCCCCACCGCGGGGTCGACATCGAGCAACACGGTGAGATCCGGGACGAGTCCACGCGTCGCCCAGAGACTGAGCTCCCGCACCGCGTCTAAGCCCAGATCGCGTCCCCCACCCTGATAAGCCACGGAGGAATCGAGATACCGATCACAGACGACGATGTCGCCGCGTTCCAGAGCAGGGCGGATGACGCGTGCAGCATGATCGCCACGCGCCGCTGCGAAGAGCAGGGCTTCGGCTCGGTCATCCAGTCCGGTGTTCGCAACATCAAGCAGGACTGCCCGAATCGCCTCTGCCGCAGGCGTTCCGCCCGGCTCACGAGTTCGCGTCACGCTTCGACCGCGGTCCCCGAGCCAGGTGGCAAGAAGCTCGGACTGGGTTGATTTACCCGCGCCCTCACCGCCCTCGAAGACGATGAACACTCCCTCGGCCATGGTGTGCAGCCTAGGTGGTGGGCTTCTTCGCCGCGGCCTTCTTCGCAGTCTTCTTGGCGGTTGTCTTCTTGGCTGCCTTCTTCGCAGTCGTCTTCTTCGCTGCCGACTTCTTTGCCGCGGTCTTCTTCGCCGGTCGCCGGGTCGCCTTCTTCACCGGCCCGCGTGCACGCCTATCCGCGATGAGCTCATAGGCCCGGTCAGCCGTGATCGTCTCCGGATTGTCATCTCGACGTAACGAGGCATTGATCTCACCATCGGTGACGTAGGGACCGAAGCGACCCTCCTTGAGCACCACCGGCTTCCCGCTCACCGGGTCGTTGCCGAGTTCCTTCAAGGGCGGAGCCGAGGCGGCGCCACGACGCTGCTTGGGCTGCGCGAGGAGCGCGAGCGCTTCCTCGAGGGTGATATCGAAGATCGCCTGCTCACTCGGCAGGGACCGAGAGTCCTTGTCCTTGAGCAGATATGGGCCGTAGCGGCCGTTCTGCGTCGTGATCGCGACACCGTCAGCAGGATCAGTTCCCACCACCCGCGGAAGGGACAGCAGTCGTAGTGCCGTCTCTAGATCGACGGTGTCCAAGGACATGTCCTTGAACAGCGAACCCGTGCGCGGCTTCGCCGACTTCGGGGCATCCTCCTCGAGGACCTCAGTGACGTACGGCCCATAGCGCCCGGCCTTCGCCACGATCATGCGACCGGTCTCCGGATCCACACCGAGTTCACGATCACCCGACGGTTGCGCCAGCAACTCCTCGGCCTTCGCAGCGGTTAGCTCATCCGGGGCGAGTTCATCCGGAACCGAGGCGCGCTCATCACCGCGCTCCACGAATGCCCCGTACCGACCGACGCGAAGGAAGATGTCGCTGTCCTCGATCGGAAATGTCGAGAGTTGGCGAGCATCGATCGCCCCGAGATCGGAGGTGAGGTCAGAGACACCGCGGAACTGCGAACCATCGGTATTCCCTCCCCGCCAGAATGCCTCGAGTTGGTCGAGACGATCCGACTCGCCTCGCGCGATGAGGTCGAGGATCTCCTCCATGCGAGCGGTGAAGGAGTAGTCGACCAGATCGGTGAAATGCTCCTCGAGCAATCGGATGACGGTGAAAGCGGTGAAGGAGGGCACGA
>CAZVCZ010000066.1:0-9317 GCA_964626275.1 uncultured Bifidobacteriaceae bacterium
TCCGGCAGGTCGGCCGCGACGTTGCGGGTCTCATTCGGGTCGGCCTGTAAATCGGAGAGTTCCTCGCCACCACCGTCACGGTCGGACAGGTGACCATCACCGGCGGCGGCTTCTTCGTCCGGCAGGGCCTGCTCATTCCGTTCACCCTGGGACGCAATGCGGTCTGGATCATCCTGGCCACCGCTGTCGCCGCGGTGATTGTCGGGATTCGACGTCGCAGGCTCCTCGCCCGCGCACACTGACGGAGGGCTACTCCCCCGCAGACGCTGCCTTCGCCGCGGCCTTCATGTCACGGCGCAGTTCGGGCGGTAACGCGAAGATCAACGTCTCCTCTGCCGTCGTGACCTCCTCGACCTCGCCGAATCCGCGCTCAGCCAACCAGCCCAACAGGTCATCAACGAGCACTTCCGGGACCGACGCCCCCGAGGTGACGCCGACAGTGTCTGCCCCCTCGAACCAGGATTCATCCAGGTCTGCCACACCGTCGATGCGGTAGGCCGCACTCGCTCCCGCATCCAGTCCGACCTCGACGAGGCGCACGGAATTCGAGGAGTTGCCCGAGCCCACGACGATGAGAACATCGCAGGACTCGGCTATCTGCTTGACGGCGGACTGGCGGTTCTGGGTGGCATAGCAGATGTCGTCGCTCGGCGGGCTGTTCAGATGCGGCAGTCTCTGGCTCAGCCGGTCCACGGTCTCCATCGTCTCGTCCACCGACAGTGTTGTCTGGGAGAGCCACACCACCTCGCGATCGGGATCCACTTCGACCCGATCCGCGTCGTCGGGATGCTCGATCAGGGTGATGGCCTCCGGAGCCTCCCCCATCGTGCCCACGACCTCCTCATGGCCCTCATGTCCGATAAGAAGGATCTGCTTGCCCTCGGCAGCGAAGCGCCGCGCCTCGGCGTGCACCTTGGTGACCAGAGGACAGGTGGCATCGATGGTCTTCAGGCGACGCTGTTCAGCCTCGGTGTGCACGGCGGGCGACACACCATGGGCCGAGAACACCACCGTGGAACCCTCGGGCACCTCGTCGAGTTCCTCGACGAAGATCGCGCCCCGCCCCTCGAGGGTTTCCACGACGAACCTGTTGTGCACGATCTGCTTGCGGACGTAGACCGGTGGGCCATACAGATCCAAAGCCTTCTCCACGGTGACGACCGCACGGTCGACCCCGGCGCAATACCCCCGCGGTGCGGCGAGCAGGACCTTCTTCGTCATCGCTTCCTCACGTCGTGCGGTCGTCACCTGGTCCCCTCCATCGTAGGTCCCATGGCCTGATCGGGCGAACGAGCACTGAGCGCCGTCATAGGCTGCCGGGTGTGGCGATGGACACCTCCCCGGACGAGCCGGCACCGGTCCGATCGATATCCGTGAAATTGCAGGAGTGGATCAACCGGCTCGGCGCGGTCTGGATCGACGGCCAGATCACCCAGGTCAGTCGCCGCCCGGGAATGCGCACCGCCTGGGTCACCCTGCGAGATGTCGAGGTGGACATGTCGTTGTCGGTGGTGACCGACACCAGCGTTCTGGATCGCGTGTCTCCGCCCATTGCCGAGGGCCAGCGGGTCGTGGTGCACGCCAAGCCCGAGTTCTACCCCGGCCGGGGCCAACTGCAGATGCGGGCTCGGGAATTTCGCCCGGTAGGGCGCGGTGCCCTCCTCGAAGAGCTCGAGCGGTTGAAGGCCCTGTTCGCCGCCGAGGGGCTCTTCGCTGCCGAGCGTAAGCGTCCGCTGCCCTTCCTCCCCCGCCGCATCGGTCTGATCAGCGGTCGGGCGAGCGCCGCCATGACCGATGTCCTCGTCAACGCACGTCTGCGCTGGCCGTCCCTGCACTTCGAGGTGCGAGAGGTCGCGGTCCAGGGTGTTTCGGCCGTCCCCGAGGTGGTGGCCGCGATCGAGGATCTGAACGCGATTCCCGAGGTCGACGTCATCGTGCTCGCCCGAGGCGGGGGCAGCGTGGAGGATCTGCTGCCCTTCAGCAATGAGCGGCTCGTCCGAGCCGTGGTCGGCTCCCGAGCCCCCGTGGTGAGCGCCATCGGACACGAGCAGGATGTGCCGATCGTCGATCTCGTGGCCGACCTGCGCGCCTCGACACCCACGGACGCGGCCAAGCGCATCGTCCCGGATCTGGCCGAGCAGTCACTCATCGTCGACACTCTTCAGCAACGCGGTCGCGCCTCGGTCCGACGACGGATCGACCTCGAGCAGGATCGACTGGAATCCAGCCTGGAGCGCATGCGACGAGCGATCTCGCACACCATCGACCAGGCTCGCCGCCACATCGATCACCTCGTCGCCCAGGTGCGATCCCTCTCTCCCCTCGCCACCCTTGAGCGGGGATATGCAGTCGTCCAGTCGATCGACTCCGGCATCCTGATCCGGGATGCTGATCAGGTGTCTGTCGGGGAGAAGCTGCGGGTGCGCGTCGCCCGCGGCCAGTTCACCGCCGAGCGCACGGACTGAACGGGAAAGTTGGAGCGAAGGAGAGCCGCGACGATGGCAGACAAGGACGAGGTGAACATGGATGACGACACTCCCAGCATCGTGATCATTCCCGAGGACATCGCGGCACTCGGCTTCGAAGAGGCTCGCGATGAGTTGACCGTGATCGTGGCGAAACTCGAGTCGGGAGGAGTTCCGCTGGAGGACGCGCTCACCCTGTGGGAGCGAGGCGAGGCACTCGCCGCGCACTGTCAGCGCTGGCTGGATGCGGCGACACCCGAGGACGAACTCGACGACGAGGCTACGGAAGAGCCGTAGGGCTCAACCTCGTGGCGACGTCGATGAGGACCTCCCACGACGCCGTTCCCGACACGACGAGCGTGACCCCGTCGATGACAGTCACCAAGGACCGAGTCGGGTCATCCCCCACCGTCTCGTAGCGCTGCCAGCCGGCCGGCCCTTCACCCACCGGCACACCACCGAGGGTCTGCGACGGGAGATAGTCCGGATTCGTCGTCGCTGACTGACCGATCTGGACATAGCGCTCGCCCGGTGCGACGAAACCCACGTGCCAGGCCGGATCCGGATCGGCGGCGTCCGGCAGATCCCATCGCGCGCTCGTGGGCACCCATCCATCCCCCAGGTCTTCGGGGTAGAGCACCTCGAAGCCGGCGGTCGCTCGCGCGCTGGTCAGCTCAGGGAGGGGATCGATGGCCTTGACCGCATCCGGCTGGGGTCGCCAGGTCACCAGCAGGACGGCGCCGACCACGACCAACACGATCACGATCGAGCGCGTCATGTCCCCGACCGTCTGGCCGAGCCGTGAGTTCTGGCGCCCGGTGAGCTTCAGGGCAGTGGGGTCCTGCGGCACCCCCTCGGCCGCCGGAGACGAGCCATCGACCTGCTCGGCCGCAGACTCCTCAGTTGACTCGCTCACGCCCTCCATCCTGCCGTGCCCACGGATGTCCTGCACATCACGTGTCATGCAGATCACGATCCGGACCACTTCATGTCAAAGGTGGCCGAGACCGTGACATGCTCGGGGAGTGGACCGTCAGCCCCAGGCTCCTGATCGCAATCTCGCCCTCGAACTGGTGCGGGTCACCGAGGCTGCCGCGATGGCCGCAGCACGCTGGGTTGGTCGAGGGGACAAGAACGGTGCCGATGGCGCCGCGGTGAACGCGATGCGCTCACTGATCGGGAGCGTGTCCATGGACGGTGTCGTCGTGATCGGCGAGGGCGAGAAGGACGATGCGCCCATGCTGTTCAACGGCGAGGCGGTCGGGGACGGCACCGGATCGCAGGTAGATGTCGCTGTCGACCCCATCGACGGCACGACCCTGTGCGCGAAGGGCATGACGAACGCCATCTCCGTGCTCGCGGTCGCCGAGCGTGGATGCATGTACGACCCGAGCGCGGTGTTCTACATGAGCAAGCTCGTGGTCGGGCCGGACGCCGCCGATGTCGTCGACATCACGGTGCCTGTGCCGGAGAACCTCGATCGCATCGCGAAGGCCACCAAGCGTTCCGTCAACGACCTCACGGTCTGCATCCTCGACCGCCCGCGGCATGACGAACTCGTCCGTGAAGTCCGAGAGGCCGGAGCTCGCATCAAGTTCATCTCCGACGGCGACGTCGCCGGCGCGATCATGGCTGCGCGCGAGGGCACGGGCGTCGACGCGCTCATGGGCATCGGCGGAACTCCCGAGGGCATCATCACCGCCTGCGCCGTGAAGTGTCTCGGCGGCACGATCCAGGGACGTCTCTGGCCGCGCGATGAGGCCGAGCGGGAACGCGCGATCGCTGCGGGGCACGATCTCGATCGGGTCCTGCACACCGATGATCTAGTGACGGGTGACAACGTGTTCTTCTGCGCCACCGGGATCACCGACGGTGAACTGATGCGCGGGGTCCGCTATCGCTCGCAGGGAGCCACGACGCACTCGATCGTGATGCGCAGCCGGAGCGGCACGATTCGCGAGGTCATCAGCGAGCACCATCTCGACAAGTTGAGTGCCTACTCGGCCGTCGACTTCGAGCGCCCCAGCTAATCGGACGTCCCCTGCTCAGGCATCCACTGCGCCCACAGCCGATCGCGCTCGTCGCGAGTGGGCGGATCGGCACCGGGACGCGAGCAGGTGATCGCCGCAGCCACAGCTGCGCCCTCGATGATGCGACGTAATTCGCCCGGATCGAGACGAGCCAATGCGTCTTCCCCACCGGGGCCGAACCACGGCGCTAACCCGGCGAGCAGTCCGGCCGTGAGCGTGTCCCCTGCTCCCACGGTGTCGACGACGTCGACGGCGACGCCAGGCACGTCCACCGGCTCGTGGCCTCGCTGCCACACCGTCGCGCCCCGCGCCCCCCGGGTCAGCACGACGATGACCGGCCCGGCCTGCACCCATCTCGCGCACACCTGCTCGACGTCGTCGTTCGGATAGCAGTATGCGATGTCCTCATCACTCGCCTTCACTACGTGGGCCGACCGGGCAAACTGCTCCACCCACGCGCGAGTGCCCTCCGCGTCCAGCGCCTGCGGGCGCGCGTTCGGGTCATAGCTCAGCGTCACCTGCCCGGCCTCGCGAGCCTCCTGCCAGGCCGCAAGGAGAGTGGAGACATCGGAGCCGAGCCAGCTCACCAGTGAACCGGTGTGCCAGGCGATGGCACCACTCGCCGTGATCTTCTGCAGCGCAGCCCGCACATCCGACTCACTCCAGCGCAGGTCAGGGCTGTCGGCGGTGTAGAAGGAATACGACATCGATCCATCCGGCTGGCGGCTGCACACCGCGAGCATCGACAGCCCGCCGCCGTCGATGAATCCCTCGAGGGACAGCCCACTGGCCGTCAGGTTGTTATCGAGCAGATCGGCGAAGGCGTCTGCTGCGCGGCGCCCGAGAAGCAGCGGACGGACCCCGAGTCGCGCGAGGCCCAGCGCCACGTTCGCCGGGGACCCGCCGGGATGGGCCTGGAAACCCGTTCCGCGGTCATCCGGGACCAGATCGATGATCCGCTCCCCGAGGACCGCGATACAGGACCGGCTCTCGGCCCCCGACGCAGATGTCATGGAGGCGACGCTAGGGGGTGGACCGTCTCGAGGGCAATCGACCCGAGGGTTCGGGTCACCCCCCGGTCGCAGACATGATGAAATCGCGTACATGTCCACCGGTTCGGCCTTCACCGGAGCCCTCGTGAGCGATCTCCTCTCGCGCGGCGTCGCTGCCGAGGTGGTCGCCGAGATCACCGATCGTCTCGATGTCTATGGGCCCGATCTCGTCGCTGCCCTGGAGGAGGCCTACCCCGTCGCGGAGCCGGGGGATGATTCGTTGCTGACCAGCCTCAGCAGCCTGATGGCCGATGCCATCGCGGATCGGCCCGTCGCTCTGCGCGCCCGCGACCGCAAACGCTTGCTGGAACCCGATCGGCTCCAGCGCCCGGACATGATCGGCTACGCCACCTACGTCGATCGATTCGGCGGGACCCTCTCCGGGGTCGGCCAGCACATCGATCACCTGCAGCGTCTGGGCGTGACCTACCTGCACCTGCTGCCGTTGCTGAAGACCCGGCCGGGTCCCGATGACGGCGGATACGCGGTCGCCGACTATCGCGAGGTGAGACCGGACCTCGGCACCATGGACGATCTGGAGCAGCTGGCCAACGATCTCCACGACGCCGGCATCGATCTCACCATCGACCTCGTGCTCAATCACGTCGCCGAGGAGCATCCCTGGGCCGAATCGGCCCGAGCGGGCGATCCGCACTATCGCGACTACTTCTACGTCTTCGCCGATCGGGGCATCCCGGATGAATTCGAGCGCACTCTGCCCGAGGTCTTCCCCGCGTTCGCGCCCGGGAACTTCACCTACTGCGACGATCTCGATGCATGGGTGTGGACGACCTTCAACTCCTGGCAGTGGGATGTCAACTGGACGAACCCGAGCGTGTTCTGCGAGTACGCCGACATCATGCTGTCCCTGGCGAATCGCGGGGTGGACTGCCTGCGCCTCGACGCGATCGCCTTCATCGTCAAGCAGCTCGGCACGTCCTGCCAGAACCTTCCCGGTGTTCATGTCATCACCCAGGCACTGCGTTCGATCCTGCGGATCGTGGCGCCGAGTGTCACGTTGAAGGCCGAGGCGATCGTCGCTCCCAATGACCTTGTCGCCTATCTCGGGCAGGGCCGTTTCTCGGGGAAGGTTTCCGACCTGGCGTATCACAACTCTCTCATGGTGCAGATCTGGTCAGCACTCGCAGCACAGGATGCACGCCTGATGTCCGTTGCGCTCCAACGTTTTCCACCAATCCCCATCACGGCATCATGGGTGACCTACCTGCGCTGCCACGATGACATCGGCTGGGCGATCGATGACGCCGATGCCGCTGCGGTCGGCTGGTCCGGTCCCGCACACCGAGCCTTCCTTGCCGATTACTACCGGGGTGACTTCCCCTCCAGCACCGCACAGGGAGCGGACTTCCAGGACAACCCCCTCACCGGTGATCGTCGTACCAGCGGTTCAGCAGCGAGTCTGACCGGCATGCACACCGCCGTCGATGCCGATGACCTCGACGCCCTTCAACTCTCCGTTCACCGCCTCCTCCTCGGCTACGCCATGGTGTTCGGATTCGGTGGCATCCCCCTGATCTGGATGGGGGACGAGATCGCGCTGCCCAATGACGAGGACTATCTCGATGACCCGATGCATGCGGATGACAACCGCTGGATGCATCGGCCTCGCATGGACTGGCCTCTCGTCGATCGCTGCGCGCAAGAGGAGGCCAGCCTCGACGAGCCTGCTGAGTGGGCTGCTCAGCAGACGTTGCGAGGCCTG
The DNA here is from genome assembly GCA_964626275.1 of uncultured Bifidobacteriaceae bacterium. Lineage (GTDB taxonomy): Bacteria > Actinomycetota > Actinomycetes > S36-B12 > S36-B12 > M55B157. Next base: position 7,271 of record CAZVCZ010000066.1, read on the forward strand.
GAGCTCCTTGCCCGAGCGCGGGCCCGTCTGCCGATGCTGCACGCCTCCTGCACGACCCAGGTCGACGTCCTCGACGACCCCGCCATAGTGCTGTTCACCCGACGCAGCGCTGCGGGAACCCTCGTCGAGGTCTACAACGTCGCCGACTCTCCGCGCCGGTTGTCCCTCGACCATCTGCGCAGCCGGGGGGTGACCGAGCCGCGGGATGCCCTGGGATTGCACGACGCGAGGATTCACGAGGGGAATCTGCTGCTCGCGCCCTTCGCCGCGCACTGGTGGGTGACCGCTGCCGATGTTCCCTCCGATGCGCCGGCGCCTACGCTGGGAGCATGAGCGATTCGAGCGCAGCCCCCGGATTCGTCGACATGCTCCCCCTGGGCCCGGATGAGACCCCCTATCGACTCATCTCCACCGAGGGCATCCGCGTCATCGAGGGCGCTGATCGTCGCTTCCTCGAGATCTCACCCGCGGCGATCTCGGAGCTGACCTTCGCCGCGATGCGCGACATCGCCCACCTGCTTCGCCCCGGACACCTGGCCCAGTTGCGCTCGATCCTCGACGATCCCGAGGCCAGCCCCAATGACCGCTTCGTGGCGATCGACCTGCTGAAGAACGCGAACATCTCCGCCGGAGGCGTTCTGCCGATGTGCCAGGACACCGGCACCGCCATCGTCATGGGCAAGCGGGGTCAGCACATCCTCACATCGGGACCCGACGAGGCAGCGATCACCGCGGGGGTGAAGCAGGCCTACGAGACGCTGAACCTTCGTTACTCCCAGCTTGCCCCCCTCACGATGTGGGAGGAGCGCAACACCGGCTCGAACCTTCCCGGCCAGATCGATATCTACGCCGACACCAAGCCCGGTCACGAATTGACCTATGAATTGCTGTTCATGGCGAAGGGCGGCGGTTCGGCGAATAAGAGCTTCCTGTTCCAGGAGACTAAGGCCCTGCTGAATCCGCAACGGTTCGCGGCCTTCCTCGATGAAAAACTTCGATCGCTCGGGACCGCAGCCTGTCCGCCCTATCATCTCGCGATCGTCGTGGGCGGCACGAGCGCGGAGTATGCGTTGAAGACCGCCAAGCTCGCCAGTGCGCGCTATCTGGATTCCCTTCCCGTGCATGGCTCGATGGACGCGCACGGATTCCGGGATCTGGAAATGGAGGCCGAGGTGCTCGCGATGACCCGTGACTTCGGCATCGGCGCCCAGTTCGGCGGGAAGTACTTCTGCCACGATGTCCGCGTCATCCGGCTGCCTCGCCATGGCGCGTCACTTCCCGTCGCCATCGCCGTATCGTGCTCCGCTGATCGCCAGGCTCTCGGCAAGATCACTCCCGAGGGTGTGTTCCTCGAGCAACTCGAGACCGATCCGGCGCACTACCTGCCTGAGATCGACGAATCCGACACCGACGGCGATGTGGTGAACATCGATCTCAACCGGCCGATGAGCGAGATTCGCGAACAGCTATCGCAACTGCCCGTCAAGACCCGGGTGTCGCTCACCGGACCCGTCGTGGTCGCTCGCGACATCGCTCATGCGCGGATCAAGGAGATGCTCGATCGCGGCGAACCGATGCCGGAGTACTTCCGTGATCATGCGGTCTACTACGCCGGCCCGGCGAAGACCCCGGAGGGATATGCCTCTGGCTCCTTCGGCCCTACCACCGCTGGGCGCATGGACTCCTATGTCGATGAGTTCCAGAAGGCCGGCGGCTCCTTCGTCATGCTCGCGAAGGGAAACCGAAGCCAGGCCGTGACGAACGCGTGTCGAGACAACGGTGGCTTCTATCTCGGCTCGATCGGTGGTCCGGCAGCACGCCTCGCCCAGGACAACATCACCTCGGTGGACGTGTTGGATTTCCCCGAGTTGGGGATGGAGGCGGTCTGGAAGATCGAGGTTCGAGACTTCCCGGCGTTCGTCGTCGTTGACGACAAGGGCAATGACTTCTTCGCCGACACCCTGCGACCGGTGGCGAATCGCATTCCGGTCGGTCCACCCGCCTAAGAAGGGGCTAGATCAAGGGCTCAGTACCAGCCCTTGACCTT
>CAZVCZ010000067.1:0-6527 GCA_964626275.1 uncultured Bifidobacteriaceae bacterium
GCGCGAACGTGATGTTCGCCGGATGCGTAGGCAGCCGGACGCAGCGGATTGCAGTTCATCACATGCTTGATGTCCATGAGGAGCAGTTCCTGATGCTGCTGCTCATGGTGGAAGCCCAACTCCATCAACGGTGCGAGCGACTCGATCGCAGCCTCATCGAGCCCGGAGAGAAACTCGAGCATCCGCTTGTCGATATCACTGCGGTAGTCACCGACCTCACCGGCCCCGGGGCGAGTGATGAAGCCTCGCTCGGGCCGTGGATGCCTCGGGCCCTTCGCCTCGTAGTAGCTGTTGAACAACGTCCAGTAGCCGTCGGCATAGGGCTGGTATCCCTCGATGTGATCGCCGAGCACGAAGGTCTCGAAGAACCACGTCACGTGGGCGCGATGCCATTTCGTCGGACTGACATCGGCCATCGTCTGGACGGTCTGGTCCTCCGGGCTCAGCGGGGCGGCGAGGGCTTCGGTGTGGCGGCGGACCGTTGCGTACTCGGTCAGCCAATCTCGGCTCGTGGCGTCGGGGAGCATGGGAACCTCCGGTTCAGCGGTCGTGCGCACGCGGATGTTCCCCACCACCATGCCAGAAGTCGCAGAGGCACGACCAGCCCCCGTGATCGATCTAGACGAGCAGTTCGGCGATCTGCACGGCGTTGAGGGCCGCGCCCTTGCGCAGGTTGTCGTTGCTCACGAACATCGCGAGGCCATGACCAGTCGGTGCACCCTCGTCTGCGCGCACACGCCCGACGAACGACGGATCAGCCCCGGCTGCCAGCAGCGGAGTGGGCACATCGGCGATGACCACGCCGGGAGCAGCAGCGAGGATCTCCAGCGCGCGCTCGGGCGAGATCTCGTCAGCGAATTCCGCATTGATCGACAGCGAGTGACCGGTGAACACCGGAACCCGAACGCACGTGCCCGACACCAGCAGATCAGGGATGTCGAGGATCTTGCGGCTCTCATTCCGCAGTTTCTTCTCCTCGTCGGTCTCCCCGAGCCCGTCACCGACGATCGAACCGGCGAGCGGAACGACATCGAAGGCGATGGGTGCGACGTACTTGCCGGGCTCCGGCATGGTGATCGCGCGGCCGTCGTGCACGAGCGAGGTGACGTCCTGCTCCATAGCCGCTCGCACCTGCGATTCGAGTTCGGCGACTCCGCCGAGGCCTGATCCGCTGACCGCCTGATAGGTCGATACGACGAGGCGGCGCAGGCCCGCTGCGCGATGCAGCGGCATGAGCACAGGCATCGCCGCCATCGTCGTGCAGTTCGGGTTCGCGATGATGCCCTTCGGCCGATTGGCCGCAGCATCGGGGTTGACCTCGCTCACCACCAATGGAACCTCGGGATCCATCCGCCAGGCGGAGGAGTTGTCGATGACGACCGCGCCGCCGGCAGCGAATCGCTCGGCCTGCGCTCGAGAGGTCGTGGCACCCGCGGAGAACAGCGCTATGTCGATGCCATTGACATCGGCAGTCGCCGCATCCTCGACGAGGATCTCCTCGCCCCTCCAGGGCAGAGTCGTGCCCGCCGAGCGAGCGGAGGCGAAGTAGCGGATCTCATCCAGCGGGAAGTTCCGCTCATCGAGCAGGCGACGCATGACGCCGCCGACCTGCCCCGTCGCGCCAACGACGGCGACGGTGGTCATCGTCCGGTTCCCGCGTAGACGACGGCCTCGCCATCGGCGTCGAGACCGAAGGCGGTGTGCAGGGCCCGAACCGCGTCGGCGGCGACCGCCGCACGGGTGACGATGGAGATGCGGATCTCCGAGGTGGAGATCATCTCGACGTTCACCCCGGCATCAGCGAGCGCGGAGAAGAAGGTCGCCGAAACGCCCGGGTGGGAACGCATTCCGGCGCCCACCAGGGAGATCTTGGCGATCTCGTCGTCGAAGAGCAGCTGCTCGAAACCGATTTCGGTGCGGACCGCCTCGAGCGCGGCCATCGCCTTCGCCGCTGACCCCTGCGGGCAGGTGAACGTCACGTCGGTGCGGCCTGTCGTCGCTGCCGACACGTTCTGGACGATCATGTCGATGTTGATGCCGGCATCGGCGAGCGCGGTGAAGATCGCGGCCGCCTCACCCGGTCGGTCGGGCACCGCGACGACGGTGATCTTCGCGTCGTTGGTGTCGGCGGCAGTGCCGGAGATGATGGGCTGCTCCACGGTGTCTCCTTCGTCGGCGGCAGCGATGCGATCAGCGATCGCGGATTCGGACAGCACCCAGGTGCCCTCGCGTTGGGAGAACGACGAGCGCACATGGATGGGCAAATCGAAGCGGCGGGCATATTCAACGCAGCGCAGATGGAGGACCTTCGCGCCAGCCGCTGCGAGGTCGAGCATCTCCTCGTAGGTGACGTACTGCAGTTGGCGAGCCTTCGGCACGATTCGCGGATCGGCGCTGAAGACGCCATCGACATCGGTGTAGATCTCGCAGGAATCCGCGCCGAGCGCAGCCGCGAGCGCCACGGCCGTGGTGTCCGAGCCACCGCGGCCGAGGGTGGTGATGTCCTTGGTGTCCTGTGCCACGCCCTGGAAGCCGGCGACGATCGGGATCGCCCGGTCAGCGATCGCGTCGCGGATGCGGCCCGGGGTGACGTCGATGATGCGGGCCGCACCATGGGCGGAGTCGGTGATGAGACCGGCCTGCGAGCCGGTGTAGGAGCGGGCCTCGGCGCCGAGGTCGTGGATGGCCATGGCGAGCACGGCCATCGAGATGCGCTCACCCGAGGTGAGCAGCATGTCGAGTTCGCGGGCCGCCGGGTTGGGTGAAACCTGCTCGGCGAGATCGAGCAGGTCATCGGTCGTGTCGCCCATCGCGGAGACGACGACCACGACGTCATTGCCGGCGGCGTGGGTGTCGACAATGCGGCGGGCGACGCGCTTGACGCTCTCGGCATCGGCGACAGACGAGCCGCCGTACTTCTGCACGATGAGGCTCACTCGCCCGGACCCTTCGTCAGCGCACACACTGGCCGCCCCCGTGCGGGGCGAACACCTTCAGCGGAAGGGCCAGTGTAGCGGGGGGTCCTAGATGAACAGTAGTTGCGCCCCAGCGCTGATCTCCATGAAGTCGGTGGCGTTGATGACCGCCTCGACGTCGTCGTAGAGGTCGTCCTCGGTCGCCCCGAGCATGTCGAAGCTCATCCGGCAGGCCCACAGGTGGCCACCGGCTGCGACGATCTGGTCGAGGAAGTCGGGCACCTCGGGGACGCCGAGATCGGCGATCTGCTTCTTCATCATCTTGGTGCTCATGCCCTGGACACCCGGGATCGCGGTGAGGAACTGCGGCATCCGGGAATCCCCGACGGGCAGGTGCATCGCGGTGTTGCCGACGGGCGTGAACTTCAAGTCATTCATCCGGGACTTCAAGATCATGTCCAGACCCCAGAAGGTGAAGAACAGGTGGGTCTCGATGCCCTCGCCGAGGGCGGCGTTGCCGAGCACGAGCCCGGGGTAGGCCATGTCGAGGTTGCCCTTGGAGCAGATGATGACCAGTTTGCGGTCGCCGGAATCCTCATCGTCGAAGTTCGGGACGATCGCCGGAGCGGTGGTGGTGGCGGTCATGATGCGACCTTTCTCGTGTGATGTCTCTCGGCTGGGTTCAGACGCAGCCGTGGGGCTTGGGCAGACCGGCGATGTAGGACATCTTCTTCGCGGGCTTCTTCGGGAAGAGCACGAACTGCTGCTTGACCGGGAAGCCGCCGACCTTGTCGACGCGACGGGTCGTGGCGGTCTCGCCCTGTGAGGCATAGTCGTCGCGCAGGAACTTGATGACGGCCCAGTGGTCGTCGGTCATCTCGACGCCGATGTTGGTGGCGAGTTCGGCAGCAAGGGTCTCGTCCCACTGCGCGGGATCGGTGAGGAAGCCCTCGTCGTCGACGGAGACTTCGCGTCCGGCGATGGTGGTGACAGGCATGGCATTTCTCCTTTGGATCGTGTTCGGAATAGGTGGTTCAGGCGGTGGGGTTCGTGGGTGAGTCGGGTGCCTTCGCGCCGAGGGAGCGAAGGACGGTGAGGGCGCGGCCCAGACCGACGCGGACTTCGGGATCGCGCATCTGCTTCAGCAGCGAGAACATCGAGGGCGGCTCGCCCACGGGAGCGTCCTCGAGCTCCTGGACCTCGACCGCGGCGCGATTGAGCAGGCCCATGACCTCCGGCTGCGTCATCTCCTTGACGGTGTTGAGGATGAGCACGACGTTGTCGCCGAGCGCATCGATGTCGTCCTCGTCGAAGGAGGTGACGACCTTGTCGACGATGCCGAGCCCACCGGTGGCGAAGGTGAAGTAGCCCTTCTGCTCGAGTTCGGTGAGCCGCTGCGTGAGCATGTCCATGACCGGGCCGGCGAGCTGGGTGATCTCCAGCAGTCGAGCCCGCTCTTCGCGCGAACGCTGCATCTCGGCGTGCATGTCCGCAAGCTGCAGCGTCATCGCGTCGAGTCGTTCGGCCAGTCGGGGGTCGAGCGCGGTGGTGTTCTCCATGACCGTCATCGCACGGCCTCCATTTCTTCCTCGAGCACGGACGTGTTCTTGCCGGCCATGCTCATCAGCGCCGGCAGCGGGAGTTCGGTGCCCTTGAGCAGCAGGTTCCAATACATCCAGCGGAAGGCGAGCTTGCCGACGTGGTTGATCTCGGTTTCCTTCAGCAGGCTGAACGGGCCGACACCGGGCAGCGGATACTTTCCGGGCAGGGGCTCGGTGTCGTAGTTGAAGTCGATGAGCATGCCCTTGCCGCGACCGGATTCGATGAAGCAGTTCGCGTGGCCGTCGAAGAAGTGGGTCATCGGCTGGCCGTGGACGTGCTGGATGAAGTTCTCGGGGAACAGGTCCATCGAGAAGTGCGCGACGGAGCCGGCCTTGGATGCCGGGATATTCGAGGCGTCGCCGATGGCGAAGATGTTGTCGTACTTCTCGCTCAGCAGCGTGTGCTTGTCGACCGGGACGTAGTTCAGATCGTCGCCGAGGCCGGAACGCGCGATGAAATCCGCGCCCATGTTCAGCGGGACGGTGACGAGCAGGTCGAAGGGCACCTCACGCTCGTCCATCGACACGATCTGCTGCGGCTCGGCATCGACGCGCTCGATCATGAAGTCCGGTTCGAGGCTGATGCTGCGCTCCTCGAGCATGCCGCCGAGCAACTTCGAGGCCACCGGCTTGGTGAACGCGCCCTCGAGGGGAGTCGCGTAGACGATCTCGACCTTGTCGCGAATGCCCTTCTCGGCGAAGAACGCATCGGCGAGGAAGGTGAACTCCAGCGGCGCGACCGGGCACTTGATGGGCATCTCGGTGACATGCACCACCAGGCGCCCACCCGGCCACTCGGCGAGGGTGTCATGGAGGGCCATCGCACCTTCGAAGGTGTAGAACTCATGGACCGTCTTGCGCCACACGGCATCGTCATCCATGCCGGGGGTCTCATCGGGGCGAGGGGTCGTGCCGGTCGCGATGATGAGGTAGTCATACGGCAGCGAGCGACCGTCGACGAGTTCGACGACGTTCTCCTCCGGCTTCACCACATCGACCTCGCCACGGATCCGCTCCACGCCTTCGGGGATGTAGCGGTCGGTGTCGTCGAAGGTCTCTTCCGGGGTGTAGGTGCCGAAGGGCAGGAAGAGGTAGCCCGGCTGATAGCGGTGCACGTCGCTGGGCTCCACGACGGTCATCTGCCACTCGTCAGCAGACAGTCGTGGCCGCAACTTGTTCAAGGCCATCGTGCCGGCTGTTCCGGCTCCGAGGACGAGTAGGCGCTTCATCGTGTGTTCCTCTTTCCTGTGTCGAACGGATCGTGGGTGGCTCAGTTGACGGTCGCCGTATGGCTGATGCCGAGGGCAGCGGCGATGCGGGGAAGCGAGGCGATGACCTCGCTTCGTTGGGCGGGATCGAGGGGATGGAGGCCCTCGACCTGATTTGCGTCTGGAGTCGGGACACCGCCGGCGAGGACCATGCCGACGAGGCGATCGCCGGATCGGATGAAGGCGACGGCACATTCGAAGTCCAGCGGGCCGTGGGTGAACCGGCAGCCGAGGTCCGATGTGTCAGCCAGGGACGCCCAGTGGTCGAGGCATTCGCCCCGCTCTTCGGGCGAGGCAGCGAGATAGCGGTCACAGGGGTTGACGACCTCGGTGATCGGCTGACCTTCGAGATCGGTGACGACCATCATCACGCCGAGCAGGTCGGCGGCGACGGTGATCGCAGCCCGAGCGGCAACCGGATCGAGTGCCGGCGAATCGCTATGGGAAGCGTCGAGTCCGACGACCTCGGGAGCGAAGCGCCACTGACGGCCGACCTTGCGGGCGGCGAGACGACCATCGGCGGCCATCCGATACACCGTCGAGACGTCGATGCCTAAGCGCGCAGCGACCTCATCGGCACTGAGCAGCATGCGCTGCTGTGCCTGCATCGGTGCCTGCATGACCTGCATAACTTCACGGTATGCCGGGTCCTGCCCACTCCTGCAGCGGCAAAAGTGCCGTTCTTGTGGGTGCGAGGTCCCCATCTCGGCAGGACCAAGGTCCCACCTGTCTCCAGGGAGTTG
>CAZVCZ010000067.1:6627-9308 GCA_964626275.1 uncultured Bifidobacteriaceae bacterium
GGACCAAGGTCCCACCTGTCTCCAGGGAGTTGCCTAGTCGAGGCGGCGACGACCAGCGAAGGCCCGGCCGAGGGTGACCTCGTCGGCGTATTCCAGATCGCCGCCGACCGGCAATCCGCTGGCTAGCCGTGACACGGTCAATCCCAGGGGCGAGAGTGTCCGGGCGAGGTAGGTCGCGGTCGCCTCACCCTCGAGGTTCGGATCGGTAGCGAGGATGACCTCCTCGATCTGGCCATCGGCGAGGCGCGCCATCAACTCCCGGATCCGCAGGTCATCGGGGCCCACCCCATCGATGGGACTGATCGCGCCGCCGAGCACGTGGTAGCGCCCCCGGAACTCCCGCGTTCGCTCGATCGCCACGACATCCTTGGGCTCCTCGACCACGCACAACACAGCCGGATCCCGTCGTTCATCGCGACAGATCCGGCACCGTTCGGCCTCGCTCACATTGCCGCACAGGTCGCAGAACCGCACGGTCTCCTTCACCTCGATGAGCGTCTGGGCAAGCCGGCGCACATCCTCTTCCTCCGCCTGCAGCAGATAGAACGCGATGCGCTGTGCGCTCTTCGGCCCGATGCCGGGAAGTCGGCCCAACTCATCGATCAGATCGGCGATCGCGCCCTCGTACATGCGCCTCAGCCTTCGGCGATCTCGCCGATGACCGTCGCCCCGAGTTCGGCGATCGCCAGCGGTTCTCCAGTGAGCTCGGCATCAGCGGCGTCCTCGTCGTCGAGGCTGGGAGCGTCAGGCTCGACGGGCGCACCAGGCTCGGTGGCCAGCGTCGTCGCACTGTCGACGAGCACCGAGTCGATCGTGACAGGTCCGTGCATGACCGCGGACACGATCGTGGCGAGTTCGGCCTCCGCGGGGCTGCCCTTCGTCGCCTTCCACCGACCCGCGTCAGGGATGCCCACGGCCAACACACCCGCTTCGAGCGAGACGGGCACAGCATCGGAGAACTTCATCCAGAGCACGCGGCCGCGGGACTTCACCGCTTCGAGGACTGCCGGCCACATCGTGCGCACGTCGGCGATGGTGACGACCGTGTCCCCGGGGGGCGCGGCCTGACGCGACTCGGTCGGCGCAGACTCTTCCGTCGGCGCAGCTGCCCCAGGCTTCGCGGCTGCTTCTGGTTGCGGCACAGCGCTTTCGTCCGCCGTCGACTCCGGGGAGGTGCTCGGCGCAACGCTGGACAGTCGCGGCGGCGGGGCAGCCGCGGGCTCGGCTGGGGCGGCAGCGGCCGACGGCTTCGGTCGGGCGGGTGGCTTCGGCGGCGCAGGAGGTGCGTCAGCAACGGCCTCCTGCACAGCGGGCTTCGTCTCAGCGGGCTTCGTCTCAGCGGGCCGCGGCGGGCTCGCCGGCCGTGCAGCCGGGGGTGCAGCCGGGGGTGCGGACGCGGCCGGGGCGCCCACTGGAGCGGTAGGGAGCAGCAAGCGAGCGGCGAGGAGTTCCAGATGCAGTCGTGGCGCGGTCGCACCGCGCAGTTCGCTGAGCGTAGCGCTCACCAAATCGGCGGCGCGGGAGAGCCTCGCCATGTCGAACCGTGCGACCTGGGAGCGCATCGCATCGATCTCGGCCTCGGGGGCGTCGAGAAGCGGGAGAGCATCCTCGGCCGGCATGGCGCTCAACACGATCAGATCGCGTAGCCGCTGCAACAAATCGGTGGCGTAGCGCCGAGGGTCGTAACCGGCATCGACGACGGAATCGACTGCCGTGAACAGTGCAGCGCCATCGCCGGTCGCGAGCGCATCGATCGTCGCGTCGACGAGCGCGGTATCGGTCACACCGAGTTGTGCAACAGCCGAGGCATAGGTGATGTCGCCATCGGCACCGGCCACCAACTGCCCGAGCACGGACAGCGAATCACGCACACTGCCCGCGCCCATCCGCGCGACGAGAGCGAGCGCATCAGGATCGGCGGTGACCCCCTCCGCCTCGCACACCGAGGCGAGGTGTGCCTGCAACACGCGCGTCGGCACGAGCCGGAAGGTGTAGTTGTGGGTCCGCGAGCGAATCGTCGGCAACACCTTGTCGACCTCGGTGGTGGCGAAGATGAACCGCACATGCTCGGGCGGTTCCTCGACGAGTTTGAGCAGGGCGTTGAAACCCTGCGTGGTGACCATGTGGGCCTCGTCGATGATGTAGACCTTGTAGCGGGACGAGACCGGCGCGAACATCGCGCGCTCGCGCAGGTCGCGGGTGTCATCGACACCGCCGTGGCTGGCCGCATCGAGTTCGATGACATCGAGGGAGCCGGGGCCGTTGGGGGCGAGTTCGATGCAACTGGTGCATTCCCCGCAGGGATCCGAGGTAGGCCCGCGCTCGCAGTTCAACGAACGGGCGAGGATGCGGGCGGTCGAGGTCTTGCCGCAGCCGCGTGGGCCGGAGAACAGATAGGCGTGATGGACCCGATCGTTGTCCAGGGCCCGGCCGAGTGGCTCGATGACGTGCTCCTGGCCGACGACTTCGCTGAGCCGCCCAGGGCGGTAGGTGCGATAGAGGGCCAGGGACACAGGCCCACCCTAATGACTCCCCCCGACCCCCCGCCTCCGCCAGAACCCAACTCCGCAACTTTTCGCACATTTTCGCCCCTAGGCAGTTGCGGAGTTCAGCTGCTCCAGACAGCAAGGGACCCCTCGCGCACCCGGTAGAGCCCGCTTACCCTTGCTGCCTTCCGGCCC
>CAZVCZ010000068.1:0-9287 GCA_964626275.1 uncultured Bifidobacteriaceae bacterium
CGAGCAGCATGCAGATGCGGTCCCACCCGAAGGCGATGCCGCCATGCGGGGGCGGGCCATAGGCGAAGGCGTCGAGCAGGAACCCGAACTGCTCGCGCACCTCGTCGTCGGACAGTCCGAGCAGGGAGAACACCCGCTCCTGGACATCCTGGCGATGGATACGAATGGATCCACCACCGATCTCATTGCCGTTGCACACCAGGTCATAGGCCCAGGCCAGAGCCTCCCCCGGCGAGGACTCGAAGGCGTCGATCCACTCGGCATTCGGCGAGGTGAAGGGATGGTGCACGGCGGTCCATCCGCTGCCGCCGTCATCGGTCTCGATGGCTTCGAACATCGGTGCATCGACGACCCAGACGAAGGACCAGGATCCCTCCGGCACGAGCTCGAGTCGATCGGCGATCTCCACCCGAGCTGCACCGAGCAGGGCCAGAGAGTCCGAACGCTTGCCCGCGGCGAAGAAGACGCAGTCCCCTGCCGTCGCGCCCACCGCAGCGACCAATCCGTCGCGCTCGGCATCGGAGAGGTTCTTCGCCACCGGCCCACCGAGCGTCCCGTCCTCGGCGATGGTGACATAGGCCAGGCCTTTCGCACCCCGCTGCTTGGCCCACTCCTGCCAGGCGTCGAAGGTCCGGCGCGGCTGATCCCCGCCGCCGGGCATGACCACCGCTCCGACGTAGTCAGCCTGGAACACCCGGAACGGCGTGTCGGCGAAGTACTCGGTGAGGTCGACGAGTTCGAGTCCGTAACGCAGATCGGGCTTGTCCGTGCCGAAGCGGCGCATGGCCTCGGCATAGGTGAGGTGCTCGATAGGTGGGATATCGACATCGGCGAGTTCGCTCCACAGCGCGCGAACGATCGCCTCGCCCACCTCGATGACATCGGCCTGCTCGACGAAGGACATCTCGATATCGAGCTGGGTGAACTCCGGCTGGCGATCAGCACGGAAGTCCTCATCGCGGTAGCAGCGCGCGATCTGGAAGTAGCGCTCCATGCCGGCGACCATGAGTAGCTGTTTGAACAACTGGGGCGACTGCGGCAGGGCATACCAGTGACCGGGCTGAAGGCGAACAGGGACGAGGAAGTCGCGGGCACCCTCGGGAGTCGAGCGGGTGAGCGTGGGTGTTTCGACCTCGACGAAGTTCCGGTCATACAACACTGTGCGCGCAATCCGGTTGGCATCGGATCGCATCCGCAGGATGTCCGCGGCGGAATCCCGGCGCAGGTCGAGGTAGCGGTATTTCAGTCTCGTCTCGTCACCGACGCTCACCCGGTCATCGATAGGGAAGGGCAGTGGGGCGGATTCGCTCAACACCTCGACCTCGGTCGACACCACCTCGACCTCGCCCGTCGGCAACTCCGGGTTCTCATTGCCGTCTGGACGCTTCTCCACCGAGCCCCGGATTCGAAGGCAGTATTCATCGCGCAGCCCGTGGGCCACCTCATGGTCATGGACGACGACCTGCACGACCCCGCTCGCATCCCGCAGGTCAAGGAACGCCACCCCTCCGTGATCACGACGCCTTGCCACCCATCCCGCGAGTTCAACCTCGCTGCCGATATCGGACGCGCGCAGCGTGCCCGCCTCGTGGCTCCTGATCACCGGTGTCCTCCCGATCTCGTATGCATGCGATTGCCTGGCGTGTGATGTGTCATGCCGCGCCCATCATCCGCCCCGGCACCTCATCGAGGGGCACTGCCTCCTGAACCCCGTCGATCAGATCACGCATCATCACCGTGCCCGCGGCGATCTCATCGTCTCCGATGATGAGGGCGTACCTCGCCCCCGAGCGGTCCGCCGACTTCATGGCGCCCTTGATGGCACGCGAATCGAAAGCCATGTCGCACCCGATACCGGCCGCACGCAATCGACCCAGGAGGGTCATGGCGACATGTCGAGCCGGCTCCCCCAGCGGCACCAGGAAGCAGGTGAGTCGATCCGGATCGGCGAGGGTGATGCCCTCCGCCTGGGCCGCCAGAAGCGTTCGATCGACCCCCAGGCCGAAACCGATGCCGCTCAGTTCCGGTCCGCCGAGTGAGGCCATGAGACCGTCATACCGACCACCACCGCCGATCCCTGATTGCGCTCCGAGACCCGCATGGGTGAATTCGAAGGCGGTCCGCGTGTAGTAGTCCAGTCCTCGCACCAACCGCGGAGCCTCCACCCAGGAGACGCCAAGATCGCGCAGGAACGCCCGCGTCGCCGCATAGTGCGTCACGCAGTCATCGCACAGGTAGTCCCCCGGGAGCGGAGCCTCCTCGAGTTGCACCTGGACCTCGGCCCTCTTGTCGTCAAGCACCCGCAGCGGATTCAGTGTCGCTCGTTCCCGAGTCGCATCATCGAGATCGCAGCCGGCGAGGAAGTCACGCAGGGCTTGCGAATACATCGGGCGACAGGTCTGGCAGCCCAGGGAATTCAGTTGAAGCGTGTAGTCCCGCAATCCGACACCACGGAAGCTCGAGTCCGCGATGGCGATGACCTCGGCGTCGATGGCGGGGTCATCGCTTCCGATCGCTTCCACACCGACCTGCTGCAACTGTCGGTACCGACCGTGCTGGGGCCGCTCGGCGCGGAAGAACGGACCGGCGTACCACAGCTTCACCGGCAGCCCACCGCGGTGCAGGCCGTGCTCGATAACCGAGCGCATCACCCCCGCCGTGCCCTCCGGGCGCAGGGAGATCGACCGCTCGCCGCGATCGGTGAAGGTATACATCTCCTTGCTCACCACGTCGGTGGATTCACCAACCCCTCGCTCGAACAGGGCCGTGTCCTCGAAGACGGGAAGTTCGATGTAGCCGTAACCGGCGAGGCGTGCCGGTCGCGCGAGAGCCTCGCGCACGGCGAGGAACTGCCCCGAGTCCGGGGGGAGATACTCCGGGACGCCCTTGGGTGCCTGGAGGCTCCCGGCCATCAGGACCCCTCGATGATCTGCCGGAGGAACGGGTTGCCGGCCCGCTCCTCGCCGATCGTGGTCGTGGGGCCGTGGCCCGGCATCACCACCGTGTCGTCATCGAGCGGCAGCACGACCCGCGCGAGGCTCGCCATCATCGCGTCAGGATCACCACCGGCCAGATCGGTGCGCCCGATGGACCCGGCGAAGAGCAGATCACCACTGACGAGGACCGGCGGACGGTTCGCCTCGCGATCGGCCAGGAACGTCACCGACCCCTCGGTGTGGCCCGGTGCATGATCGACTCGTAACCGAACGCCTGCGAGGTCGAGCACCTCACCGCTGGCGAACGTGCGGACATCGTCGGGCTCAGTGAGCTCCAGGGCCCCCTCGGTCATCGCGAGCAAGCTGTCTTTCGCCGCGGCGAAGCTAGAGCCGGCCGGATCGGCGAGCCGGTATCGATCATCGGGATGGATATAGGCCGGGATTCCATGACCCGCGGTCAGGGGTGCCACCGACCACACGTGGTCGACGTGGCCGTGGGTGAGCAGCACCGCGACCGGTCGCAGGCGATGCTCCGTCAGGATCTCGCGCAACTGGCCCATGCTCGCCTGACCCGGGTCGACGACAAGGCAGTCCTCCCCCTCGGCGGGGGCGATGACCAGGCAGTTGGTCTGCCACGAACCCGCGGGGAACCCAGTGATGAACACGCCTGCTCTGCCTCTCTTTCGACACGATCTCGCGCAGCCTATCGGGCATGCCGCGGACCCTCTCCCATACACTCGCCCCCTGATATCGGGCGTTCCGGGGAGGTCCACCAGGTGGCTGGGAACAAGAGGTCCAGGGAGTTGGCGCGTGCCAAGGCCGAGCGGCAGCAGGCACGACGTTCCGACGCCGAGACGCGGCGACGGCGCACCCAGCAGATCATCGGCGGACTGGTCGCCATCGCGGTGGTGGTCGGCGGGGTCACCTGGTTCGCGCTGAACCGCTCCGGCGACACGGTGGCCGATGACACCTCGGTCGTCACCCCCAGCCCCGCGCCGACGTCCGCGGAACCGACGCCGCCAAACCCCAGCCCCACCGGCACAGAGCAGCCGGTCCCCGGATGCACCCCGCCCCCACAGACACGTCCGGATGACCTGTCCTTCCCCGACGGGCCCGAGCAGGTCATCGCCGAGGGAACCGACTACACCCTGCAACTGGCGACCAATTGCGGGCCGATCTCGATCCAGACGCTCCCCGATCTGGCGCCCGAGACGGTGAACTCGATGGTCTTCCTCACCGAGCAGGGCTACTTCGACCTCACCGCCTGCCATCGGCTCACCACCGAGGGCATCTTCGTCCTGCAGTGCGGCGATCCTGCCGGCAACGGCACGGGCGGCCCCGGTTATGTGGTCCCAGACGAGAACCTGCCCGCCGACGGTGCCGACAACTACCCCGCCGGCACCGTGGCCATGGCCAATGCCGGCCCGGGAACAGCCGGCAGCCAGTTCTTCATCGTCTACGAGAACACGACTCTGCCCGGCGCCTACACCATCTGGGGTGAGGTGACTGAGGGACTCGATCTCGTTCGAGCCATCGCCGCGGCAGGAGTGACCGGCGGCGGCCCGGATGGACCGCCCGCGCAGCAGGTCGTCATCGAGCAGGCTACGGTGGGCGACTAGAACGAGCACACAGCACCGGCCCGTGGTGCGCGCGCCGCGACCGTCGTCGACCAGCAGGAGGAGGAAGTCCACGATGTCCGACGACCTCAACCCCCCTGCCATTACCGGTCGACCCACGCCGTCGGCGCTCGGGCCGAGCCCGACACCCGCCGCCTTGACGCCCGCAGCGACGACTCCGACGCCCACTCCGGCGCCCACCCCCGCACGCATTCCCGCCCCCAGCGGACCCACCCGTCCGCCGACCGATCCCTCGCGCTGGGGCCGCATCGATCCGGACGGCAACGCCTACCTCACCACTCCTGATGGAGAGGTCCTCATCGGCCAGTGGGCTGCGGGAACCCCCGAGGAGGGCCTGGCCTTCTTCGGTCGAAAGTTCGACGACCTGATGATCGAGGCGGATCTCGCCCGGACCCGGCTCGTCGACGGTCGCGCGACTCCAGACCAGACCACGACCGCCGTGGAGCATCTGCGCAGCGCCCTGGCCACCCCGTTGTTCATGGGCGACATCACTGAGCTTCGTCGGGCATGCGACGACCTCGACGCTCTTATCGTCGAGCAGCGGGCCGCGGTCGAGCAGCGCCGGGCGGAGGCTCGGGAGAAGGCCCGCGAGCGCCGCGAGGAGATCATCGTCGAGGCCGAGAAATTGGCTACCTCGACGCAGTGGAAGGTCACCGGTGACCGGTTCACCGCGCTGCTCGAGGAATGGAAGGCCGCTCCCCGGATCGATCGGTCCACCGAGCAGGCCCTGTGGAAGCGTTTTTCCGCCGCCCGATCGACCTTCGATCGAGCGCGCCGAGCTCACTTCGCCGAGCGTGATGCCACCCGCAAGCAGGCAGTGGAAGCCAAGGAGCGCCTGATCGCCAAGGCTGAAGAGCTCTCCAGCTCCACCGACTGGGCGGGCACGACGCGCGACTACCGGCGGCTGATGGACGAATGGAAGGCCGCGGGACATGCCGGGCGCGGAGCGGAGGACCGGCTGTGGACTCGGTTCCGCGCGGCTCAGGATGTGTTCTTCGCCGCGCGTGATGCTGCGAATGCTGATCGTGATGTGGAGCAGCGTGCCAATCTCGACCGGAAGCGCGCCCTCGTCGAGGAGGCGGAGGCCCTCCTCCCCATCACCGACATCACTGCCGCCAAGCGCGCGCTGCGCGACATCGGAGAGCGGTGGGAGGCCATCGGCCACGTGCCTCGCAACGACAAGGACCGAATCGAAGGCCGACTCCGCAAGGTCGAGCAGGCAGTGCGCTCCCACGAGCAGGATGAGTGGAAGCGCTCCAATCCAGAGACTCGTGCTCGGGCTTCGGACACCGCCGCCAAATTCGCCGAGGCAGTGGCCAAGGCCGAGCGTGAGAAGGAGCAGGCCCTCGCTCGCGGCGACCAGGCCGCAGCGGCGAAGGCGGATGAGAAGATCGCCTCGACCCGAGCGCTCCTCGCTGCCGCCGAGGGTGCCCTCAGCGAACTCAGTCGCTAGACCCGGTAGGCGTCGAAAACGCCCTCGACCTGTCGGACCGATTTCAGGACCGAACCAAGGTGCTTGGGGTCGGCCATCTCGAAGGTGAAGCGGGACATGGCGATGCGGTCATGCCCGGTGCTCACGGACGCGCTCAGGATGTTGACGTGCTGATCGGACAGTGCCCGGGTGACGTCGGCGAGGAGTCGGGAACGGTCGAGCGCCTCCACCTGAATGTTGACCAGGAACACTCCCGCCGATGATCCCGACCATTCCACCTCGACGACCCTCTCGGGCTGCGCGAGCAAGCCCGGCGCATTCGCGCACGACGTCCGGTGCACCGACACACCAGATCCCCTGGTGACGAAACCGAGGATCTCGTCGCCGGGAACCGGAGTGCAGCACTTCGCGAGTTTCGCCCACACATCGTCCTGGCCCTTGACCACGACACCCGCATCGCTGGAGCGGCGGTCCCGATCGCTGGGGCGACCGGGGCGGAACGCTTCGGCCGCGTCATCGGCAGCGCCGTCGATTCCACCGGCCGCCTCTACCAGCCGCTTCACGATGGTCGAGGGGCCCACCCGTCCTTCGCCGACAGCGGCGTAGAGGGCCGAGATATCAGCCACGTTGAGGTCGGCCGCGATCGCGGTCAAGGCCTGATTCGTCATGAGGCGCTGCAGGGGCAGCCCTTCCTTGCGCATCGCGCGGGCGATGGACTCCTTCCCCTTCTCCACCGCCTCCTCACGACGCTCCTTGGAGAACCACGCCTTGATCTTGCTCTTCGCCCGGGGAGACGCAACGAAGCTGAGCCAATCTCGGCTGGGACCCGCGCCCTCGGCCTTCGTCGTGAAGACCTCGACGACATCGCCGTTTTCGAGCGTCGATTCCAAGGACACCAGTTTGCTGTTGACTCGGGCACCCACGCATCGATGACCGACCTCGGTGTGGACGCTGTAGGCGAAGTCGACCGGCGTCGCCCCCGCTGGCAACGCGATCACGTCACCCTTCGGCGTGAAGACGAAGACCTCCGAACTACCGAGGTCGTACCGCAGCGAATCGAGGAACTCATCAGGGTCCTCGGTCTCTCGCTGCCACTCCAGCAGTTGGCGCAGCCAACCGAAATCATCGGGACCCTGCTTGCCGCCGACCTCCGGCTGCTTGTAGCGCCAGTGCGCGGCCACACCGAATTCGGCCGCCCGGTGCATGTCCCACGTGCGAATCTGCAACTCGACGGGTTTGCCCTCCGGACCGATGACCGTGGTGTGCAGCGACTGATACATGTTGAACTTCGGCATCGCGATGAAGTCCTTGAATCGACCCGGCACCGGACTCCAGCGAGAGTGGATCAGTCCGAGCGCGGCGTAGCAATCGCGAACCGAATCGACGAGGATACGAACGCCCACGAGATCGTAGATGTCGGCGAAGTCGCGACCGCGCACGATCATCTTCTGGTAGACCGAGTAGTAGTGCTTCGGCCTTCCGGTCACCGATGCCTTGATCTTCGACGAGCGAAGATCACCTTCGATACTGGCGATGACCGAGGTGAGGTACTTCTCGCGGGATGGCGCGCGCTGCCCCACGAGCCGCACGATCTCCTCGTACATCTTCGGGTACAGCGTCGCGAAGGCAAGATCCTCGAGTTCCCACTTCATCGTGTTCATGCCGAGTCGATGGGCCAGCGGGGCATAGATCTCGAGGGTCTCCCGAGCCTTGACCTCCTGCTTGGCTGCGGGCATGAAGGAGATGGTCCGCATGTTGTGCAGCCGATCGGCCAGCTTGATCACGAGCACCCGGATGTCGCGGGCCATCGCCACGACCATCTTGCGGACGGTCTCGGCAGCAGACGCCTGACCATAGGCGACCCGGTCCAGCTTCGTGACACCATCGACGAGCCTGGCTACTTCGTCACCGAAATCCTCGCGGAGTGCATCGAGGCTGTAGCCGGTGTCCTCGACAGTGTCGTGCAGGAGCGCGGCTGCGAGGGTCGGCACGGTCATGCCCAGTTCGGCGAGGATGGTGGCGACAGCAATCGGATGCGTGATGTAGGGATCGCCGGAACGGCGCTGCTGATCTCGATGCAGGTACGCCGCCGTCTCGTACGCCCGCTGCAGCATGCGCAGATCGCTTCGCGGGTGGTAGGTCCGAAGAGTTCGGATGAGTGGATCGAGTTCCGGCGTGGTCGATCGAGAGCCGGCGAATCTGGCGAAACGTGAGCGGAAACCACCCCCGGCATCTGTTGACGGTGGAACGGACGAGGAGGGCACGACCTCGGAGGTCACTCAGGTCACCTCCTCACCGCATCGCGTCTTCCGGCGATTCACCGGACCGGTCTTGCTATGAGTGTACGAGGACGTCGCCTACTTCGGGCCGTTGCGCTTCGCGCGTGGCTGGCGTCGAGGCTGTGTCCTCGGCCCTGCGATGATCGTGGTCTCATCACTGAGCGCTGGCGCTGAGGGAGCAGATGCGCTGGCATCCTCCTCCGATCCCTCGTCCTCTCCGCCTGCACCCTCCGGGCGCGACTTCGTCGCCCGGGCCTGACCGGCACGACGGGCGTGGACACGGACCGCCAGGGACTTGATGTCTGGTTCGCGCTCCTTGAGCTGCACGAGGAATGGCGTGGCGATGAAGATCGAGGAGTAGGTTCCCGCCGCCATACCGATAGCGAGTGCCACCGCGAGATCGAGGAGAGTTCCCGCCCCCAGCAGTCCCGCGCCCACCACGATGATGGCGAGCACCGGCAGTAGGGACGTGATGGAGGTGTTGATCGATCGAATCAGCATCTGGTTCACCGATCGATTCGCCACCTCCCCGTAGGTGAGCATCGACTGGGCGGTGATACCTCGGGTGTCCTCCTTGACCTTGTCGAACACCACGACGGTGTCGTACAGGGAGTAGCCCAGGATCGTCAGCACACCGATGACGGTCGCCGGGGTGACCTGAAGCCCCACCAGGGCATAGATGCCCACCGTGATCACGACGTCGTGTGCCAGAGCGACGAGGGCCGCAACGGCCATGCGCCACTCGAAGTAGATAGAGAGGAAGATCGTGACGAGCACCAGGAAGACCACGAGGGCCTGGAGCGCCTTCGAGGTGATCTCCTGACCCCAGGTCGGACCCACCAACTGAACACTGACCGCCTCGGCGCTCACCCCGCAGGTCTGTGACAGCGCGTCGATGACCTGCAGGCTCGTGGCCTGATCGAGGGGCTCGGTCTGGACCCGGATGAGGCCCGCACCGGTCTCGGTCACTGTCGGCGTCGATCCGAGGACACCGGCGGTGGAC
>CAZVCZ010000069.1:0-5930 GCA_964626275.1 uncultured Bifidobacteriaceae bacterium
GATGCCTATGAGGGCACCGTGACGCTCTACGCCTGGGATGAGTCCGATCCGATCCTGCAGACCTGGCGCAAGGTCTACCCCGGCATCGTGCAGGACCGCTCGGCGATGCCTGCGGAGATCGAGGCGCACGTGCGCTATCCGCAGGATCTGTTCAAGGTGCAGCGCACGATCATGACGCGCTACCACGTGACCGATCCGGCGACGTTCTACAACGGCACCGACTTCTGGATCGTTCCCTTCGACCCGACTCAGGCGATCCAGCAGTTCCAGCCGCCCTACTACCTCACCCTGCAGATGCCTGGGCAGATCGAGCCGGCGTTCTCGCTCACCACGACCTTCGCCCCACAGCGACGACCGACGCTCGCGGCATTCATGGCGGTGGACTCTGCGCCGGGGCCGGACTACGGCAAGATCCGGGTGCTGCAGTTGCCGTCGAACACCACGATCCCGGGCCCGACCCAGGTGCAGAACAACTTCGAGGCCGATCCCGAGATCGCCTCCCAGTTGTCGCTGCTGCGCCGCGGTGGTTCCGAGGTCGATCTCGGCAATCTGCTGTCCCTGCCGTTCAATGACGGGTTGCTCTACGTCGAGCCGGTCTACCTGCGTGCGGCACAGGACGGCTATCCGCTGCTGCGCAAGGTGCTGGCCGGCTACGGCGGGAATGTTGCGCTCGCCGACACTCTGGATGAGGCGCTCGCGGCGGTCTTCGACTCGGATCCGAACCCGACTCCGGATCCGACTCCGACCCCGGACCCCGAGCCCGGGCCGACTCCGACGCCGACGCCGACCCCCGATCCTGACGTCGATCCGCTCGTGGAGCTGCAGCAGGCGTTGGCGGACGCTCAGGCAGCCTATGACCGAGGACGCTCAGCGTTGGCCCGTGGCGATTTCGCCGCGTATGGCGAGGCGCAGGCCGATCTCGAGGCTGCCCTACGCCGGGCAGCGGATGCCGAGGCACGCCTGACCGGTGGCGGCCAGGTCGCCTGATCGGTTTAGGTCGGACAGGCACTCCAGCGACCGACCCCGGCTTCGCGAGCTGCTCTGTCGGCAGCGATGAATTCGGCCTGCCAGGCGTAGTCCGCGGCGTAGGTGACCTCCTCGGCAAACCCGCCGGTGATAGCCGCGAGATTGAACAGGGTCAACTCACCTGAGGGTGATTCCACCCAAACATAGGCCAGGGTGCGGTCATACCGGTCGGTCTCGCCCTACGTGGGATCGAATTCCAGCAGCACCCGGGCACCGTCGAGGAGTTGCTCCGCGAATTCACTCGCCTCGGGACCGAAGCACTCCACCGGTCGTCCGGGAGCGACGGTCTCGGGAGTGTCGATGCCGATCAGCCGAACGCTGATGTCCTCGCGCTGCCCGTCGACGAGAACGCGCACGGTGTCGCCGTCGACGACCCGGACGACGCTCCCCGACAGCGTGGGCCCCTGCGGACTCAATCCCTGATCGACGCGCGACTGGTCTGGGCTGTCGGCTGAGCACGCTGTCAGGGCGAGGGCACCCCCCACGATCGCGATGATGGCTCCTCGCGTATTCCCCCGCACCATGACTCCACCGTAGTAGACCCGTGCCGGTCCTATCGTTGTCGCCGTATCGTCGATACCGTGGTCGTCGATGTCCACGGCTCCCGCGCGCATGCATCGCGATCTCGTCATCTCAGCAGTCCTGCTGGTGTTCACGCTCGCCGCGGCGAGCGGCGGCATCGACGTGGTGGCCTACCTGCGCTACGACGTCTTCGTCGCCAATCAGACGGGCAATCTGGTCATCATCTCGCTCGGGATCACGCAGGGGGGCACTTCCGATCCGGTCCTCCCCAGCCTGGTGAGCCTCATCGCTTTCATGCTCGCGGTGTTCGCCACGGCTGCCATGCGGCGATGGCTCACCGGTCGTGGCTGGACCGATCAGAAGGTGCGTCACCGCGCGCTCATGGTCGAGGCCATCATGCTCGCGATCGCAGCCTTGCTCATCCTGATTCACGCGGATGACAACGTCCAGGTGCGCTACGGCGTGATTGCACTGCTCGCCATCAGCCAGGGCATTCAGGCGGTCGTGCTCGTCCGCGCGCTCGGTGTTGCGGTGCAGACGGTGGCGATCAACGGCCCCCTCGTGTCCACGTTGAACATGGCGGCGCAGGGCCAGCGCTATCGAGCCTTGGTCGCGGGTGCTGCCCCGCTTGGCTATGCGCTCGGCGCCGGGGGAGGGGCGCTGCTGCAGATCGTTTCCTCCGGCCTCACCCTCGTCGTCGCGGCGAGTTTCGGTATTGCCGCGGTGTTCCTCGGTCAGTGGTACCACGACCTCGAGACGAAGGTGAACGCGCTGGATCCACCGGCGGGGGAGACTCCCGGGCCCGGCGGATAGGGTCTGGGCCATGTCGAAGGTGCTGTCATCACTGCCGGTGGGCGAACGCATCGGCCTTGCCTTCTCGGGCGGTCTCGATACCTCGGTGGCAGTGGCGTGGATGCGCGACAAGGGCGCCATTCCCTACACCTACACCGCCGACATCGGGCAGTACGACGAACCCGACATCGGTTCAGTCCCCGGACGAGCCATGGCCTACGGCGCGGAGGCCTCGCGGCTTGTCGACTGTCGGGCTGCGCTGGTCGAGGAGGGCCTCGCGGCAATCGCCTGCGGCGCCTTCCACATTCGCTCTGGTGGCCGGCAGTACTTCAACACGACGCCGTTGGGTCGCGCGGTGACCGGAACTTTGCTCGTGCGCGCCATGCTCGAGGATGGCGTGGGCATCTGGGGTGATGGCTCGACCTACAAGGGCAACGACATTGAGCGCTTCTATCGCTACGGATTGCTGGCCAATCCTGATCTGCGGATCTACAAGCCGTGGCTCGATGAGCAGTTCGTCGCCGAACTCGGTGGACGGGCAGAGATGTCGCAGTGGTTGGCCGAGCATGATCTGCCCTACCGGGACAGCACGGAGAAGGCGTACTCCACGGACGCCAACATCTGGGGCGCGACCCATGAGGCGAAGACCCTCGAGCACCTCAACGTCTCCCTCGAGATCGTCGAACCGATCATGGGCGTGCGCTTCTGGGACCCTTCGGTCGTCATCGACACCGAGGACGTCACCATTCGGTTCGATCAGGGCCGACCGGTGGCCATCAATGGGACGACCTTCGATGACGCGGTCGCGTTAGTCGATGAAGCGAATGCGATCGGTGGGCGCCATGGCTTGGGTATGGCGGACCAGATCGAGAATCGCATCATCGAGGCGAAGAGTCGCGGCATCTACGAAGCGCCGGGGATGGCACTGCTGTTCATCGCCTATGAGCGGCTCGTGAGCGCGATCCATAACGAGGACACCATCGCGAACTACCACGCGGAGGGCCGTCGGCTCGGGCGGTTGCTCTACGAGGGGCGCTGGTTGGATCCGCAGGCGCTCATGCTGCGTGAGTCGTTGCAGCGCTGGGTGGCGTCGGCGATCACTGGTGAGGTTGTGCTGCGCCTACGCCGTGGCGACGACTACTCGATCATGGATACGCGTGGTCCGGCGCTGAGCTATCACCCGGACAAGCTGTCGATGGAACGCGTCGAGGACGCCGCCTTCGGGCCAAATGATCGAATCGGCCAGTTGACGATGCGCAACCTCGACATCGCGGATACGCGAACGAAGCTGGAGATGTATGCCGGGCAGGGTGTGCTCCTTGGGGGGCAGGCGGATCTGATGGGGCACCTTGAGCCAGGCGGCGCGGCAGCGATCGCCTCGCAGCCCGCGGCCACGGGGGAGGAAGCCCTCGAGGTCGAGGAGTCCTTGGACCGGGCCGCGATGGAGTTCGGCGCCGACTGAGACCCCCGCGTCCGCTGCGATGGTGGGCCAGACGTATAGTAGGGACGCACTCCGACGCGGGGTGGAGCAGCTCGGTAGCTCGCTGGGCTCATAACCCAGAGGTCGCAGGTTCAAATCCTGCCCCCGCTACCAAAGGAAAAACCCAGGGTTGATCCCCTGGGTTTTTCTTTTGGTTGGGGTGTTGCGTCAGGATTTGGGAGGAGAACCCCGGTGGGGGTTCGACGGTTCCTGCCCCCGCTACCAAAGGAAAAACCCAGGGTTGATCCCCTGGGTCCTTTTCATTGTGGGTGGTGTCGGTGGCAAGGTGGTGGAGTGACGTGGCTCACGTTGGCCCTGCTCGGTCAACGCCTCGCAGCGTCGATCTCCGACGCATTGCCGTGGTTGGGCGCTGTCCTGCTGATCGGATTGGGAGTCGCCGTCCTCGCCTCCGTCCTGTGGCGCGGCCATACGGATGAGCGCCTGACACGTTTGGCAATGAGCTGGCAGGGCCTCGTCCTTCTTGGGGCGGGCCTGAGCGCGGACAACCTCGTGATCGGGTTCAGTCTCGGGCTTGCGGAGATTCCGCCTCTTGCACTTGCAGCGACCATCGTGATGTTTTCCACGGTCTTCACCTTCATAGGGGTGACGGTGGGAAATGACCTGCGGCGCCACTGGGAACGACGCACCGAGATCGCCTCTGGCCTCCTGCTCATCGCTCTCGGTATCGCCGTCGCAGCCGGCTGGCCATAGCGGCGGCGACGTGCCTGTTCGAGTTGCGATCAGGCCTGCGGTGCTTAAGATATGGG
Organism: uncultured Bifidobacteriaceae bacterium; assembly: GCA_964626275.1. Taxonomy (GTDB): domain Bacteria; phylum Actinomycetota; class Actinomycetes; order S36-B12; family S36-B12; genus M55B157. The sequence goes on from CAZVCZ010000069.1 coordinate 4,588, forward strand.
CAAGCAAGGGGAGTATCCCGCGAATCCGCTGGTCGTCATCACGGTGTCGCCATCGACACCCGGGCAGCGAACTCGAGTCACATCGAGTGGGCAGAGACCTTGTGCCGTCAGTGCCGTGTGCACTGCGTCACGAGGAGGAATGATGTCCGCGCACACCCCCACACCTGTGAAGTTGACCCCCGAGGGTCGGGAACTGATCCTGGATCGCATCGTAGACATCCGCATGCGCCGAATCCCGGAGCTTCGCCCGCTCCTTGTCGAGGACGAGCGAGATGAGAGGGATGTCGCTGCCTTCGAAGCCCTGCTTGCTGAGGTCGTCGACCTCGAGGGACTCATCGCGGAGGCGCAGATTGTCGAGTTGCCCCAGAAGCCTGAGAGCATCGAATTGGGTGTGCGAGTGCGGATCGGGACACCCGAAGGGGAGAGCGAATGGGTCCGCATCGTCCACCCGCAGGAGGCGGTGTTGGACGAGGAACGCATCAGCGTTGACTCGCCGCTGGGGGAGGCCCTGCTGGGCGCCGGTGCTGGTGATCAGGTCGATGTTCCGGCGCCGTCGGGGCACTGGGTGTGTCGAGTCGAGGCACTCGATTCGTGATCTCGATGCTGTAGCAGAATCAGCGACATGACCTGGGACCTCGTCGCCACCAATGTGGCATCCGTCCCGGTCCTCGCCTTCCTGCTCGGCGTACTCGCGGCAAGCCTCAAGGCCGATCTGCGCCTGCCCGACGCCGTTTATCAGGCGACATCGATGTACCTGCTGATCGCCATCGGACTCAAGGGCGGTGTCGCACTTCGGGAATCGTCTCTGAGCGAGGTGGCCGGCCCCGTGGTCGCCACGCTCATCCTCGGCATCGTCGTCCCGATCCTCGCCTTCGTCATCCTGCGCTTGATGACTCGACTGGGCCCGATCGATCGGGGCGCGCTCGCGGCCCACTACGGCTCGACCTCGCTGGTGACCTTCACCGCGGCGCTGGTGTTCCTCGAAGCCAGCAGCATCAGCTACGAAGGTTTCGTCGCCACGCTGCTGACGATCCTGGAGATTCCCGGCATCCTGGTGGGTCTGCTGCTCGCCGGGCGAGCGATGGGGGGAGGCGAGAAGCGGGATTGGTCGGAGGCGCTGCGTGAGGTGCTGCTTGGCAGGTCGGTCCTCCTCCTCGCCGGTGGGCTCGTGATCGGGTTCATCGCGGGACCCTCTGGTTATGCAGGTGTGGAACCGTTTTTCACCGGCCTCTTTACCGGCGTGCTCGCCCTGTTCCTCTTGGAGATGGGTGTGCTCGCGGGTCGACGACTCGGGGCCTTGAAGCAGGCGGGTATCGGCCTGCCGATCTTCGCGATCGGCTTCC
>CAZVCZ010000069.1:6030-9160 GCA_964626275.1 uncultured Bifidobacteriaceae bacterium
CTCGGGGCCTTGAAGCAGGCGGGTATCGGCCTGCCGATCTTCGCGATCGGCTTCCCGGTCCTCGCCGGCACACTGGGCATCATCGCCGGACTACTGGCCGGACTATCCACCGGTGGCGCCACGGTGCTCGGCGTACTGTCGGCGAGCGCTTCCTATATCGCCGCGCCCGCGGCAGTGCGTCTTGCCCTGCCCGAAGCGAATCCGGGAATCAGCCTCACGGCGAGCCTCGGCATCACCTTCCCGTTCAATCTCGTCGTGGGAATCCCGCTATATCTGTTCATTGCGGAATCACTGTCAGGCATCCTGTGATGATGAGCGATGAATCCGGGGTCGTATGCGTCACCATCGTGGCCGAGTCCTACATCGAATCGCGGTTGCTCGATGGATTGGCAGCCAGCGGTGCCCGGGGCTGGACGGTGACCCCGGCCCGGGGCATGGGCCCCAAGCACTCCGGGGTGAGCGAGATCGAGGGTGGCAGCATCCGCGTGGAGGTATTGGCGTCACCGCGTGTGGCCGAGCGGATCTGGCAGCTGCTGCGAGACGACTACTTCACGAACTATTCGATTGCCGCGTGGGAATACCCCGTGACCGTCGCCCGGGTTGACCGCTACCGCGATACGTCAGGGTGACGACCGACGGCGTACGGCCCACCAGGCCCCGAGAGCCCCGCCGAGGATGGTGAGCCCGGGTACGAGGTTGAAGGTGAAGCCCTGCATCTCGCGCAACAGCCCCTCCTGGTTCTCCAGCCAGGGGGCGATCAGGAAGTAGGCGAGTGCGCCGACGATGAAACCGATGACCGCGCCGACGATCACGCCACCGATGATCCGCATCGTGTCCGCGTTCATGAAGTCTGCCTTCCTCGATTGCCGAGCAGCGGTGTGGACAGTGCCACGGTGGTCTTCGGTGCGCGGATCTTGTCGCTCATGGCACACACGAGCCTAGACCGCCCACGGTGGTGGAGTGAAGGATCCGTGCGGGTCTAGAGTCCCCGGTGTGGCCGTCATGATGGAGATCCCCGTGCAGTGGCGGGATCTCGACGCCCTAGGCCATGTCAACAACGCTGTCTATCTGAACTACCTCGAGGAAGCACGCGACCGACTGCTGAAGTCATGCCTCGGGATGGAGTACGCCAACATCGTCATCGCGCGTGTGGAGATCGACTACCGGCACGAAATCGCCCGAGGGGTGTCCCATGTAACGGTGAGCGCCGCGGTCGAAAGGGTGGGCACGTCGAGTATCCGCACCGTCGAGGAGATCCGGCTCCCCGACGGGACATTGAGCGCGACGTCGAGGACGGTGAACGTGATGTGTGCGGCAGGTCAGCGGAACTCTCGACCACTCACTGATGCCGAACGGGAAGCGCTGGTGAACTCCGGGTAGTTCTCCGGGTAGATCAGGCCCTAGGAGGGCACTAATTACCCGGAGAAGGGCTACGGGTGAGTTCGACTTCGAAGGTCGTGCGGTCCTCGCCGAGGCGGATGTAGCGCACCGCCATCCGGTCCTCGTTCACGACACCGGAGAAGAAACCGTCCTCCTCGGTGAGCACGAAGGTGGTGAAGCCCAGGCCGATCTGGCCGACGAGTTCGTCTCGGTCGGTCTGACCATCGGGGCCGGTCCACTCTTCGTAGCCCCAGATGCTCGCGCCCTCCTGCTTCTCGATCACGATCGTCTCGGTGGAGGTCACGGTCGTGCCGTCGGGCAGGGGATAGGTGTACTCCCCGGTCCACGTGCCGATCATGTTCGCCGGCTCCGAGGGGCCGCTCGGAGCGCAGGCGCTCACGCCGAGTGCGAGGGCGGCCGCCGAGGCGAGGACGAGGCCGCGGGAAACGCGACTGCGGGGCATGAAGGTCATGCCCAGCAGTCTGCCAGGTGGAGGGTGATCGTGGCGCATAAGCCCCGATCTGCGTCGACTACTGCTGTGGCATCTGCCCATCGACGTAGTAGGCCTTCAGCTGCGGCATCACCGGTCGCATCATGAACATCGGGCGACGCAGTCCCGAGGCGCTCGGCCCGGGCTTCGTCCACGACATCCACTCGCGGTATACCTCGCGTGACTTCTCGGTGTCGACGACGACATCGCCGTACTTGTCCTCGTCGTGGGCTCGCTCGATGGACACCTTCTGATGCCAGCAGTGCATGCCCGACCAGGTGTCGGGGTGGACCGGGAAGGCCAGGTTCTGGTGAACGCCGGGATCCTCCCAGTTGATCCGCATCGAGTCGGCGTCCTCACTCACGAACGGGCGCACGCCCTCCTTGTAGCGCAGACGCCAACGGCCATCGGGAAGCTTGCCGACATCGACCTTGCCGGTCACCCAGCGGCTGCCGGACTCATCGGTGGTGCGCCAGCGGCCCATGTGGTGGCTCAGTGCGGTGATGCCGGGTCGGACTCCTTCGGTCACCCACACCCGGGCGACGAAGTAGCCGATCTCCGTGGTGACCCGGACCATGTCACCGGTCTGCAGTCCACCGAGACGCTTTGCGTCCACCGGATTCATCCACATCGGGTGCTTATTGCTGATCTCGTTGAGGTACTTCGCGTTGCCGGAACGGGTGTGGATGAGGGTCGGCAGACGGAAGGTCGGCACGAGCAGCATCTCGTTCTGATCCTGATCGATGTTGCCGTGGTGAACGTGCGACTCGATATAGGTCGGTGTCGCGTAGTCGCCCCAGCCGAACTCCTCCATGGAGGGGGAGTACAACTCCAGCTTGCGCGACGGGGTCAGCCAACCGGCGACCTTCGACCCGTCCTCCATCTCGATGCCGACCGCGCCGGCTTCACCGACGAGCGGCTTTTGGGTCTCCGGGGTCACCGGCTTGCGCAGCACACCGTTCTCATCCGGGACCGCACCATCGAGTTCGGCATCGGTGAGCGGTCGCTCGTCCTGTCGGTAGAGGCCGTTGACGATCTCGACCGCGCCGTACTTGCGCATGTACTCCAGCGGCGTGAGACCTTCCTTCGCCGCCTTCTCCGGCAGGCCGGGAACGTTGTTGTCGAAGACGTAGCCGTAGTAGTCGTCCACGGTCATCTTCTCGCCCGGGCGACCCGGCGCCTCGAAGTACTGACGCAGGCCGAGGGACCCATCGGGGTCGATGCGCCAGGACAACTCGAACCAGAACTCGACCTCCTCCC
>CAZVCZ010000070.1:0-9152 GCA_964626275.1 uncultured Bifidobacteriaceae bacterium
TCCAGGTGCCTGTGGTCTCGGACAGGGCCGTGCTCATGGGTTGCTCCTCGGTAGATAGTTGACTATTCAACTAAATGCTAGCAGGTGCTCCCAGTCGATCGCCATCGCGGGGACCCGGGCGGCCCATGCCGTCTCGACCACCGGGGCCCTTCACGCCCTCTGGGCGCTCGGACATCCACTTCTGCATCGCCTTACGATCAGCGCCCTCGGGGCGCTCGGACATCCACTCCTGCATCGCCTCGCGCTGGGCATCCATCTCGGCCACGGCCTCGGGGCTCATCGCCTTGATGTGCTCGGCGGTCGCGCTCGAGCCGTCGACGGTCGCAACGATATGCACGGTGTCTCCGACCTGCGCGGCTGCTGCCTCGCGATCACGGGAGGACTCAGTGGCATCGTCGATTGCGTACGTCGCGGAGAAGCCGTCCTCGCTGGTCACGCTGATCGACGTGCTCGACACTGCGGTGACCTCGCCTCGCTGCACCTGCTTGGTGGCATACACGCCATCCTCGGTCTCGACGACCATCTCTCCGTGCAGGACGCCGTGATCGCGTCCCATCGGCCCGCCGTGGGGTCCCTTTCCGCCGCGGCGGCCTTCACCTTCGGCCTCATCGGCAGCGGTGCCGGAATCATCGGTCACGCTGTTCTCGCTGGTGTTGGTCTCGTCATCGGCGACGGCCTGGGTGGCCACCGCGACGCCAGTGAGCGCGGTCGCCGCGAGGGCGCCGGCGGCAATCGCACCTACGGTCTTGAGGTTGCGCATCGGTTCTCCTTCATCAGGTCCGACGGGGCCCGGTGCCGCCGTCGTGACCATCCTGTGATCTCGATGTGCGAGCAGCGTGCGGTGAATGTTCGGGTCAGGTAAGGCTTCGCCGTACTTCGGGTAGTTCTTCGGGTCGGATCGGCCCTGGGAGGGCCAGATGTACCCGGAGAAGGGCTAGGCGAGGCCGCGGCGGCTGACGGCAGGTGGTCGGACTCCGGCGATGGAATCGACCATGTCGAGCACCTGACGCGTCGCTGCCACATCGTGGACGCGGTAGACGCGAGCCCCGAGCCACGCGCTGATCGCGGTCGCGGCCAAGGTTCCGGTCAGTCGCTCCGCAGGCACCGGGACGTCAAGGGTCTCAGCGACGAAATCCTTGCGGGACAACGACACCAGCACCGGCCAGCCCGTGTCGACCATCTCGGTCAGCCGCCGGGTGACCTCCAGGGAGTGACGGGTGTTCTTGCCGAAGTCATGGCCGGGATCGATCAGGATCCCCTCCCTCGGCACGCCGAGTTCGGCAGCCCGTTCGGCAAGCGCGAGGGTTCGCTCCAGAACGTCGGCCATCACATCGGTGTAGGCGACTCGGTGCGGGCGGGTACGAGGTCGCTGGCCGCCGGCATGCGTGCACACGATCCCGACCCCGAACTCCGCCGCGACCTCGGCCAGCTCCGGTTCGACCCCACCCCAGGCGTCGTTGACCAGGCTCGCCCCCGCATCGCAGGCGGCGCGGCCGACAGCGGCCCGCCAGGTGTCCACGCTGATGATCGCCTCGGGATGGCGCGCGTGCAGGACCTCGATGAACCGGGCTGTGCGCCGGATCTCCTCCGCCTCATCGACCTCCTCGCCCGGCCCGGCCTTCACGCCGCCGATGTCGAGGATGTCCGCACCCGCCTCAAGGGCGGCATCGGCCGCGGCCAGCGCCGCATCATCGGCGAAGGTCGCTCCCGCGTCGTAGAAGGAGTCGGGGGTGCGGTTGATGATCGCCATGACGAGGCGTGCGCTCGCCGGGAAGCGGCGGCCGGCCAGGACGATGTCGCCGCCACGAGAGGCCGGGGTCGACGTCGGACCGGTCGATGGCGGCCCGCTGCCCGGTGTGCTCGCCTCGGCCATGGCACCATGATGCCCGTGGTGATCCTCTTCGGCCTCCTCGGCATCGTCGTCGTGGCGGCGGTCGTGCTTCTCGCATCGAATCGCTGGCCGGACCCCGGGCTCGTCGATGATCCGGGGGATCGGGTACCTCCCGCGATGACCGAGATTCCGGTGGGGGAGTTGCACCCCGACGATGTGGACACCCTGCGCCTCGACGTCTCCGCCCGCGGCTACCGCATGGATGAGGTCGATGCCGTCATCGCTCGGCTCACTGCCGAGATCGCGGCCCGTGACGCCGCTCTGGCTGCTGACGAAGGGCCCCCGGCGCCGGCCTCCGTCCCCCCGGAGCCAGACCAGGTCGACCCCGAATCCCGGCCGTAGGGGATAATGGCTCATTCGTTACTCGAGATCGAGCCGAAAGGGACGACCATGGCGGCGATGAAGCCACGCACGGGCGATGGCCCGATGGAGGTCACCAAGGAGGGCCGTGGCTACGTCATGCGCGTGCCTCTGGAGGGGGGCGGTCGACTCGTGGTCGAACTCAACGCCGATGAGGTGTCCGAGCTCGGCGAGAAGCTGACCGCCGCCGTTTCCTGATCCCCCGGCCGCTCTCGAGTCACTCGGCGGCTGTTTCCTCGTCCCCGTGCCACACCGCGGCGATGAGACCTGTCCCGACGGTCAACCAGGCTGTCGTCCACCGCGGATCATCGCGAAGGTGAGCGGACTCGTCGCGCACCCCGCGGGACCCTGCCTCATGGTCATCGAGGCGCAACACCAACATCCCCCCACGGCGCAGCAGTCGCGAGGCATGCTCGATTCCCGGTGAGCCCGATGCGACCGCGTCGAACACGATCAGGTCATAGCCGGTATCGGTGAGCCGGGGCAGGATCGCTTCGCTCCGGCCGGTGATGACCCGCACCGCTGTCGAGGGTGCGGAGGCCAGGGCGTCGCGCGTCGCCGCCTGCACTCCCGGATCGGCATCGATCACCGTGAGCGTGCCGGTGGTGCGCATCCCCTCGAGCAGCCAGGCCTCGGCGACACCACCGGTGGAGCCGAAGACGAGAACGTGTTCAGCATCGAGCACCGAGGCCAGAAGCCGCAGGGCTGCGCACTGCGCACGACCCGGAGCGCCCTCCGCGCTGACGCGACGTGCCGAAGCGGCGAGATCTCCCTCCTGCGACCAGTCATCGACCATCGCCCAATGAACGGGGCTGGGGGGCAGGGCATCGGTGCGGCGAGGGTTCACGCCGGGCAGCCTAGCCCTCGATTCGACACGGGGTGGGAGGATGGGCAGACCATGACAGCACCCGTGACAGCCCCGGCGCCGGTGGAGAGGAACGCCCGGCGGGGAGATCTGTGGTGGTGGGTGCTCGGAGCGGTGATCGTCCTCGCGCTCGCCGGCGTGGGTGCGGTGCTCGGGTTGTCCCTGGGTCGGCAAGCGGAGATCGCGGGGACGTCGGGGGCGCCGATCGACGTTCCACCCCTACCTCAACTGAGCGCCGAGGCGACCGAGCCCGAGCCGGGGACGGTTGCCGCGCTCGCCGCACAGGTTCTTCCCGGAGTCGTGACCCTGAGCATCGACGCGGTGGGAGCCGCCGGTTCAGGCTCGGGCTTCATCGTCAGCGACGAGGGCTATCTGGTCACGAACAACCATGTGATCGAAGGTGCGGTCGCCAGCCCGGAGACGTCGCGCATCGAGGTGATCTTCTTCGACGGGACCAGGAGCGAGGCCGAGATCGTGGGCCGCAACGTGTCCTATGACCTCGCGGTGCTGTCCGTGGAATTGCCGCCGGGGCTCCCGGTGCTGGCCTGGGGCGACGATGACCGGGTTCGGGTGGGAGATTCGGTGATCGCGATCGGAGCCCCGCTCGGACTACGTGGCACGGTCACCCAAGGCATCGTCAGCGCGGTCAACCGTCCAGTCACCACGGGGACCAACACCGCCCAGGGGCCCTCCTATATCGACGCCATCCAAACGGACGCCTCGATCAACCCCGGCAACTCCGGCGGGCCGCTGCTCGATGGCGATGGGTTGGTGATCGGGGTGAACACTGCCCAGGCGACGCAGGCACCCGGTGCGATCAGCGGCAATATCGGTCTGGGATTCGCGATCCCCGCCTCCGATGCCCAACGCATCGCCACCGAGATCATCGACACTGGCTCGGCGACGACCCCGGTGATCGGAGTGACCCTCGACTCGACCTATCCGGGGCCGGGTGCGCTGATCGATGCGGTCACCCCCGGCTCACCAGCCTCAGGCGCGGGATTGCAGCCCGGTGATCTCATCACCGCCGTCGATGGTCGACCCGTGGCGGACGCGCGGACCCTCATCATCGCGATCCGGGCCAATGCGCCCGGTGATGTCATCGAGCTCACCGTCCGGCGCGGTTTCGAGGAGTTCACCGCCGAGGTGACCCTCGAGGCGCGCTCTGACGTACCCTGACCCCATGTTCGATGTCGGGATGGGTGAACTGCTGATCCTCGCGGTCATCGGCCTGCTCGTGTTCGGCCCCGAACGACTCCCTCGAGCTGCCGCGGATGCCGCGCGCATGCTCCGCAATGTCAAGGCGATGGCCTCCACGGCCCGCAAGGATCTTGCCGACGCGTCCGGCCTGGATATGGAGGACACCAAGCAGACGCTGGCGGAGTTGAAGTCCTACCACCCGAAGAACCTCATGAGCGATGTCTTCTCCGACGACGATGACGATGACGATGAGCCCGTCAGTCGTTCGAAGAAGAGCCGTGGCTCGGCGACCTTCGACCCGGACGCGACCTGAACTATAGGTCAGCGTCCGGCGGGGGTCACGCTGAGCGGTTGGCCCACCAACCCGCGAGGCTTGCGACCGAGTCGTTCGGCGAGTCCGATCAACTCCTGCGAGGCAGGCGCCTCGGGGTCGGAAAGTACAAGCGGCTGACCGGCGTCGCCGCCCTCGCGAAGGCGGGGATCGAAGGGGACGCGGCCGAGAAGCGGAACGGCGGAGTTCAATCCTGCGCTGAGTTGCTCGGCCACTCGCGCCCCGCCGCCGACACCGAACAGATCGATCGGCTCCCCGCAGTGAGGGCAGGGGAAGCCACTCATGTTCTCGATCACACCGGCGACAACCTGGTGGGTGGAGCCGGCGAGCATGCCCGAACGGACGGCGACCTCGGCCGCAGCGGCCTGGGGTGTGGTGACGACGACCAGTTGGGATCCGGGCAGCAACTGCGCGGTCGAGATGGCGATATCGCCGGTCCCGGGAGGGAGGTCGAGCAGGAGGACGTCAAGGTCGCCCCACCACACATCGGTGAGGAACTGCTGGAGCGCGCGATGCAGCATCGGGCCGCGGAAGGCCACCGGCTCGGTGCTGCCACCGGGCTTGAACGGCAGCATCGAGATCGCCCGCACGCCGTAGGCCTCACTCGGCATGATCATGCCCTCCACGACCGTGGGGGGAGCCGTGATGCCGAGGAGTCCGGGGATGGAGTGGCCGTAGATATCGGCGTCGACGATGCCGACCTTTAAGCCTTGCGCGGCCATGGCAACAGCGAGGTTGACCGTGACCGAGGACTTGCCGACCCCGCCCTTGCCGGAGGTGATGGCGTAGATGTGAGTCTGGTTGCCGGGCTTGGTGAACGGAATCTCCTTCTCCGGCCCGCCCTGGAGCTTCTCGCGCATCGCCTTGCGCTGGGCATCGCTCATCACGTCGAGATCGACATCGACATGCTTCACGCCGCGCACCGACCCGACGGCGAGGGTGACGCGCTGCGTGATGGTGTCCTTCATGGGGCAGCCGGAGACGGTGAGGTAGATCCCGATCTTCACCCGGTCGCCGTCGATGTCCACCGACTTGACCATGCCGAGATCGGTGATGGGGCGATGGATCTCGGGGTCTTCCACCTTCGCGAGGGCAGCCTGGATGTCGTCAGGATCGATGCGGGCCATACCCGTGATGCTATTGCCGACAGGTGTGGGTCGGCTATTCGGCGTCGAGACGCGGGGATTCGCCGGTCGCGGTGTCGTCGGCGTCGTCGATCGACTCGCGGGCCGAGTTGATCTCGCGGCTGATCTCGTCCACGACATCGCGTAGTTCACCGCGCAGATAGTCCCGCGTGGCGACCTCACCCAGGGCGACGCGCAATGCGGCGATCTCACGAGCGAGATATTCGGCGTCCGCCATGATCCGCTCGGTCATCGCGCGGTCCTCGAGGTACTGCACTCGATCGCGGTCGGATTGGCGGTTCTGCGCGAGCAGGATCAGCGGCGCGGCGTACGACGCCTGCAGCGACAGCAGCAGGGTGAGGAAGATGAACGGATAGGGATCAGGCTTGAGGTCGTCGGGCGCGAAGATGTTCCACGCCAGCCAGGCCACGATCACGACCGTCATCCAGGCGATGAACCGCCAGGAACCGATGAAGCGTGCAATTCGCTCCGACATGCGACCGAACTGCTCAGGATCGTAGGACGGCCCGCGCAACCGACCGCGCTCGAGCGGCTGGTCGAGGCGGATCTCCGTACGGCGACGACGGGGGAGTGGGTTGCGAGCCATCACGCACCCCCGCTCTTCAACGGTCCATCCCGCCAGTCCTGCGGCAGCATGTGGTCGATGAGGTCGTCCACGGTGACCGCACCGAGCAGCCGATCGGCTTCATCGACGACCGGCAGGGCCACGAGGTTGTAGGCGGCGAAATAGCGCGCGACCTCGCCGAGCGGCGCCTCGGGCCGGATCGGCTCGAGGGCGGCATCGACGACGGAGGACACCAGGGTCGCCGGGGGTTCGCGCAGCAGTCGCTGGAAGTGACAGGTGCCCAGATAGCGGCCGGTGGGGGTCTCCATCGGTGGACGGACGATGTAGACCTGGCCGGCGAGCGCGGGCGGCAGGTCTGGGTTGCGTACGCGGGCGAGGGCGTCGGCCACCGTCGCGTCAGGACCGAGCACGACGGGCTCGGTGGTCATCATGCCGCCGGCGGTGTAGTCGTCGTAGGTGAGCAGTCGACGGATGTCGGCGGCATCGTCGGGTTCCATGCGCTCGAGCAGGTCCGCGGCCTGCTCGGGAGGAAGCTCGGAGATGAGGTCCGCCGCATCGTCGGGGTTCATCTCCTCCAGGACATCGGCGGCGCGCTCAGCCTCGAGCATCTGCAGGATTTCCACCTGGTCGTCCTCGGGAAGTTCCTCGAGCACGTCGGCCAGACGCTCATCGTCGAGCGTGCGGGCGACCTCGACACGACGTTTCGCCGAGAGGTCCTGCAGCGCCGCGGCGAGATCGGCGGCACGAAGATCTTCGAACGTAGCGAGTAGTTCCTCCGCGCCCTGCTCGGGCGTGGCGAGGGTGAGTCCGGTGACCTGGTTGTAGTCGACCATTCGGGTGTGGCTGCGGCGGCGGAGCCCACCGCGCTGCCGCACATACACCTGCGTCACGACCCAGTCGCCGTTCGACTCCTGCTCGATCGCGAGATCGACGACGCTGGCCTCAGTCGCGCTGTCGTTGATGCCGGTGAGGGTGACCCGACGGTCGAACAGGTCGCCCATGATGAGGGATTCCCCGGGGCGCTGCTCGAAGCGGCGGAGGTTGACCGCGCCCCGAACGACGATCTGCCCGGCGTCGAGGGTGGACACCCGGGTCATGGGCACGAAGATCCGACGGCGTCCGACGACCTCGACGACGAGCCCGAGGACGCGCGGCGGTCGGCGCTCCGAGCGCAGCAGCACCACGATGTCGCGCAACTTGCCCACCTGGTCGGCCTGCGGGTCGAAGACCCCGGCCCCGGCCAGGCGGGCCACGAAGACCCTCGTTGCGCTCGTCACGGCGACGAGGCTAGCCGACGAACGCCTCGACTCCCTCATCTCCGCCACGGGAGTCCGCCCGTGCCGCGGCTGTGAACGATCGGTAACGTCTGCGGCTATGGCCACCTCCACCGTGCATCCCGAAGTCCCTCGCGGCCGTCGCTCGCGCCGCTCCAATCTCGCAGTGCCGGGCTCGAGTCCGAAGATGCTCGACAAGGCTCGCGGACTGCCCGCGGACCAGGTCTTCATGGATATCGAGGATGCGGTCGCTCCGCTGGCGAAGCCCGAGGCACGCAGGAACATCGTCGCCGCGCTGAACGAGGGCGGCTATGACGGCAAGGTGCGATCGGTCCGGGTCAATGACTGGACGACCGAGTGGACCTATGCCGATGTCGTCGAGGTCGTTGAAGGAGCCGGTCCGAATCTGGACTGCATCATGCTGCCGAAGGTGCAGACCCCCGAGCAGGTCGTCGCCCTCGATCTGCTGCTGACCCAGATCGAGAAGGCCAATGGCTTCGAGGTGGGGCGTATCGGTATCGAGGCGCAGATCGAGAATGCCCTTGGCCTGATCAATGTGGATGCGATCGCGACCGCGAGTCCGCGCGTGGAGACCATCATCTTCGGCCCGGCTGACTTCATGGCGAGCATCAACATGAAGTCCCTCGTCGTCGGCGAGAACCCGCCCGGCTACGACACCGGTGACGCTTACCACTACATCCTGATGCGCATCCTCATGGCGGCACGGGCCCACGACAAGCAGGCCATCGATGGTCCGTACCTGCAGATCAAGGACGTCGAGGGATACAAGCGGGTCGCCGGCCGCAGCGCTGCTCTGGGCTTCGACGGCAAGTGGGTGCTCCATCCCGGGCAGGTCGATGCGGCGAATGAGGTCTACAGCCCGAAGCAGGAGGACTACGACCACGCCGAGTTGATCCTCGATGCCTACGACTACTACACCTCGGCTGCTGGTGGAGCGAAGGGCGCCGTCATGCTCGGTGACGAGATGATCGACGAGGCCAGCCGCAAGATGGCGCTGGTCATCGCGGCGAAGGGTCGCGCGGCGGGCATGCAGCGCACCGAGACCTTCACCCCGCCGGAGGGCTGAGAACGGAGTCGTCGCCTAACCTGAGGGATGTGAATGGCGGCCTCACCCAGGAGCAGGCGGCGTCGCTGCTCGGAGTCGACCCGGGGGCTGATCCCGAGACCGTGCGGCGCGCCTATCGCACCTGGGCTCGTCTTGCCCATCCCGATCTCGGTGGGGACGCTCGGCATTTCGACTCCCTGAGCCGCGCGCGTGATGTGCTGCTCGGATTCGAGGATGTTCACGACCATCACGAGGACGTTCAAGACAACGAGGGCGACAACGAGCCCGCCCCGCGGTCGACTTGGGCGGAGGTGATCGTGCGGCCGAGCCCGGCGGTGGTGCTGCGGTGGTGCCTGGGTGCGGTCGTTGCTCTCGCCCTGGCCTGCATGCCGGCCTTTCTCCTCGGCGGTGGTGACAGTGCGAGCGATCAGGTGGCGACCCTGGCGATCGCTGCT
>CAZVCZ010000071.1:0-9088 GCA_964626275.1 uncultured Bifidobacteriaceae bacterium
TCCTCCAGTCCGGCGACCATCCGCAACGTCGTCGTCTTACCGCAGCCGGAGGGGCCGAGAAGGGCGAAGAACGAGCCGGCGGGAATGGTGAGGGTGAGATCGTCGACGGCGACGAAATCGCCGAAGGACTTGGTGAGGTTGATCAGGTGGAGGTCCTTGACCTCGAAGCCGCTGGTAGGTGCCACTTCGGCTGCCTGCGTGCTCACCTGATTCCTCCGATCGCCAATCCCACCCTCACCGCGTGAACTGCCCGTGCTTACAGGCCGATGGCCCGCTGGAACTCGCGCTGGTACGCCTCATCCTGCTCAGCGGAGAGCTCCTGGAACACGTAGGCCGAGTCGAGCATCGCCTGGCTGGGGAAGATGTACTCGTTGGAGGCCAACTCCGGATCGATGGACTCCATCGCCTCCTGAGCACCGGTGACCGGGCACAGGTAGTTGATCCAGGCGGCGACCTCGGCGGCTACCACCGGGTCGTAGTAGTAGTTCATCAACTGCTCGGCGTTCTTCTTGTGCGTCGCTGTCGAGGGGACCAGCATGTTGTCGGTCCACAGCATGCCGCCGCTCTCGGGCAGGGTGAACCCGAAGTCATCACCGAGGGTGAGGACGTCGCCGGACCATCCGATGACCGCGATCACGTCGCCGGTGCCGAGGGCCTCGAGGTAGTCGTTGCCGGCGACCTGGCGGATCTGGCCGCTGTCGATCTGCTCGGCGAGCGCGGCGATGGCCTGCTGGAACTGGTCATCGGTGAAGTTCGACGGGTCATTGCCCTGCCACGCCATGATGCAGCCCATGGTGTCGCGCATCTCCGACAGCACGGTGATCTTGCCGCGCAGCGCCGGGTCGAACAGCTGATCCAGGCTGGTGAGCGTGTCGACGCCGAGCGCCTCCTGGATACCCGGGACGTTGAAGCCCAGTCCCGCAAAGCCACCCTGCCAGGGCAGTGTGTAGTCGCGCGGAGCGTCGAAGGCGACGTTCTGCAGACGCGGAATGAGATTCGCCGAGTTCGGGATCTGCGCCTTGTCGAGCTTCTGAGCGAAGCCGTTTTGGATCCACAGTCCCGCCATCCAGTCGGTGAGCACCACGATGTCGCGATCGATCGACTGTCCCTGCTCCAACTGGGCGCGGACCTTTGCGTAGAACTCGTTGTTGTCGTTGATGTCCTCGGTGTAGCTCACCGAGATACCCGTGGCCTCCTCGAAGGCCTCCAGGGTTGGGTAGCCACCGGTCTCCTCATCGACGTCGAGGTACTCGACCCAGTTCGACCACAGCACGACCTTCTCGGTGTCGGACAGGTCGGCGGGACCGGTTGGCTCCGGGGTCGCGCTGCCCGAGGTCGCCCCGCCGGTCGTGGGGTCATCCGAGCCACCCCCGGCACCACACGCGGCAGCCGCCGCGGCAACGCCACCGATACCGGCAGCCTGCAACAGCCGCCGACGGGAGAGGGCCGAACGGGACATGCGGACGATCGCCGCCGCCTCCGCAGAAAGGGGTCGCTTCGTCATGGTGCTCGTCTCCTTCATCTCAGATGCGCTCGCGTGGACGCTGAGCGAATCATGCCACTACTACCGCTGAGTTTCGTGCCTCTGGGGTGCGCCACGGGTCGCACCCGCCGAGTCGTTACCCATCCGTGCCCCGATCATGGAACACGGTCCGATGCCATTCCTTGCGTGGTGCCCCGGTGATGTCCCACGACACGTGCTTGACGATCGTGTAGTCCTCCACCGAGTACTTCGACATGTCCTTGCCGAATCCCGACTGCTTCATGCCCCCGTGCGGCATCTCGCTGACGATCGGAATGTGGTCGTTCATCCACACGCATCCGGCCCGGATCTCCCGCTGGGCTCGCTGGGCCCGGAACACATCGCGGGTCCAGGCCGAGGCGGCCAGGCCATAGGGGGTGTCATTGGCCCGGTCGAGACCCTCGTCATCGGAATCGAAGGGCAGGGCGACGAGGACGGGCCCGAAGATCTCGTCCTGGACGATCTCGGAGTCCTGAGCGGCATCGGTCACCAAGGTGGCGGGATAGAACGCGCCCTCGGCTAGTTCGCCGCCGGGGATCTCCCCGCCCACGCGGACCTTGGCTCCCTCCGCCCGTGCCCGATCGACGAAACCGGCCACCCGCTCGGCCTGTCGCCGAGAGACCAGGGAACCCATATCGACATCGGGATCCCGGGGGTCGCCGATACGGATCTGGGCGAACAGATCGGCGACGCCCTCGACGAAGGCGTCGTAGAGCGGACGCTGGACGTAGGCGCGCGTCGCCGCCGTGCAGTCCTGTCCGGTGTTGATCAAGGCGCCCGCCACGGCACCGTGGATCGCCGCCTCGAGATCTGCGTCGTCGAAGACGACGAACGGCGCCTTGCCCCCGAGTTCGAGGTGCACCCGGGCGGCACGCGCCGAGGCGACCTCCATCACTCGCTTGCCGATCGGGGTCGACCCGGTGAACGACACCATGTCGACATCGGGGTGGCCGATGAGGGCTTCCCCCGCGACCGGTCCGGTGCCCACCACCACATTGAGCACGCCCTCGGGGATGCCCGCAGCCAGCGCATCCTCGGCCAGCATGACCGAGGTCAGCGGGGTGATCTCCGCCGGCTTGAGCACGATCGTGTTGCCCGCCGCCAGCGCGGGGAGCACCTTCCACATCGCCATCTGCAGCGGGTAATTCCACGGGGCCACGGAACCGACCACGCCCACCGGTTCGCGGCGGATCACCGAAGTGTGATCCGTGTCGTACTCACCCGAAGCGAGGCCCTCGAGGATGCGAGCGGCTCCAGCGAAGAACACGACGTTGTCGATCGACCCGGGAACATCGAACTCAGTCGCCATCCGCAGTGTCTTACCGGTCTGACGGGATTCGATCATGGCGTAGTCGTCGGCCCGTTCCCGCACGCGCTCGGCAAGAGCGAGGAGGGCATCGCCGCGGGCCCCGGGTGGCATCCGGGACCATTCGGAGAAGGCCGCGCGTGCGCGTCGGACCGCTGTGTCGACCTGATCCGGGCCCGCCATCTCGAGGGTCTCGATGACGGTGCCATTCGCCGGATCGATGACGTCCAGGGTGTCCATCGCCTTCCCCTCGTGCTCGGTATCGGATCAACTGTCGATGTTCGCCATCACATGCTTGATTCGGGTGTAGTCCTCGAAGCCGTACATCGACAGGTCCTTACCGTAGCCGGAGTGCTTGAAACCACCGTGCGGCATCTCGGCAACCAGCGGGATGTGGGTGTTGATCCACACACAGCCGAAGTCCAGGCCCTTGGCCATGCGCATCGCGCGCCCGAAGTCCTTGGTCCACACCGATGAGGCCAGGCCATACCGGACTCCATTCGCCCAGCGCAGCGCCTCGGCTTCGTCGGAGAACTTCTGGATGGTGATGACCGGGCCGAAGATCTCGTTCTGGACCATTTCGTCGTCCTGCTGCAAACCGGAGACGACCGTGGGTTCGATGAAGTAGCCGCGGTCGCCTTGACGGTTGCCCCCGACGACGACTTCGGCGTGTGTCGGCACACGCTGGAGGAACCCGAGGACGCGATCGAGTTGTGCGGCGTTGTTGACCGGCGGAACGAGCGCCTCGCCTCCGGGGCCGTCTTCGAATGTCGTGGCAGTGCCACGTGCCTGCTCGGCCAGCGCGGCGACGAAGTCGTCATGGATACCGGGCGCGACGAGCATCCTGGTAGCGGCGGTGCAGTCCTGTCCGGCATTGAAATATCCGGCAACAGCGAGCCACTCCGCGGCCGCCTCCACATCGGCATCATCGAAGATCACCACCGGCGCCTTACCGCCGAGTTCGAGATGGACACGCTTGACGTCGCGGGCCGCCTCGCCGGCGACCTCCATGCCCGCACGCACCGAACCGGTGATCGACACCATCTGCGGTGTGGGGTGGGACACCAGGGACCGACCGGTGTCGCGGTCTCCGCATAGGACGTTGAACACACCCGGGGGCAGGATCTCCGACTGCGCGATCAACTCGGCCATGCGCACGGTCGACACCGGCGTGGTGTCGGATGGCTTGAGCACGACGGAGTTGCCCGCGGCGATGGCCGGGATGTACTTCCAGATCGCCATCATCATCGGGTAGTTCCACGGGGTCACCTGTCCGACGACACCGACAGGTTCCCGCCGGATGATCGAGGTGAACCCGGCCATGTACTCCCCCGATGCCCGCCCCTCGAGTACGCGAGAGGCTCCGGCGAAGAACCGGATCTGGTCGATCATGGGAGGGATTTCCTCCTCCATCGTGACCGCGATGGGCTTGCCGCAGTTCTCGCTTTCGGCGGCGACGAGTTCCTCGGCGTGCTCCTCGAACAGATCGGCGATCGCAAGGAGGGCCTTCTGGCGCTCACCGGGAATCGTGTCGCGCCAGGTGTCGAAGGCCCTCGCGGCGGCTGCATAGGCACGATCGACGTCCTCCGAACCCGACAACGCCGCCGTGGCGAAGACCTCCCCGGTGGTGGGGTCGATCAGGTCCGTGGTGCGGCCATCGGCCGCCGGGACGGCCTGGCCATCGATGATGTTGTGGATGACGCGATCGGGCACGGTGGGCTCCCCTCGAGGCAGCGGTCTGCAGACGCTGCCGACGTTAGTCGGAATTCACGACTTCGTCGATACTCAGTCCTCTACACGACGGAATCAGTTGTTGATTGGTCTGATAACAACGGATTCACTTGCAATTTCCCCCGGAATCGCGCACCATGGCGTCATGAGCACGATCGCCCGCCGGGCCATCCGGCCAACACCCGCCCACCTCGACGAGGTGAGCAAGGCGATCATCGATCAACTCCAGCAGGATGGACGACGCTCCTACGCCGCGATCGGCAAGGTCGTCGGGCTCTCCGAGGCTGCGGTTCGCCAGCGGGTGCAGCGGCTCATCGACTCCGGCGTTATGCAGGTGGTGGCGGTCACCGATCCACTCCAGGTCGGTTTCCCCAGGGCAGCGATGATCGGCATCCATGTCGACGGTGATGTCGAAGCTGCCGCCGATGCGCTGGAGGCCATGCCCGAGGTTGATTACCTCGTCATCTGCGCCGGTGGCTTCGATCTCATGGCCGAGGTCGTCGCCGAGGACGACGATCACCTGCTCGAGATCGTCAACCGTCGAATCCGAGCAGTTCCGGGCGTCCGCAGCACCGAGACGTACGTCTATTTGAAATTGCGCAAGCAGATCTACTCGTGGGGAACTCGCTGATCGCGAGACCCCTCGGCCGAGAGGACAGAACATGACCACCACTCCCCAGTACGTCACCGAAGGCGGAGCCGATGCGCTCGCCGAGCGTGCCCGTCGGCATCTATGGATGCACTTCACTCGGCACTCGGTCTACGAAGACGGTGGTCATGTCCCGGTCATTGTCCGCGGCGAAGGGCCCTACATCTGGGATGACCAGGGGCGGCGCTATTTCGATGGTCTCGCCGGGCTCTTCGTTGTCCAGGCTGGTCATGGGCGCGCCGAGCTCGCCGACGCCCTCGCCGCACAAGCCAAGGAACTCGAGTTCTTCCCCCTGTGGTCGTATGCGCACCCGAAGGCGATCGAACTCGCCGAACGGTTGGCGAACTACGCCCCCGGTGACTTGAACCGCGTGTTCTTCACTACCGGTGGGGGTGAGGCCGTGGAGACCGCGTGGAAGCTCGCCAAGCAGTACTTCAAGCTCACCGGGAAGCCCACCAAGCACAAGGTCATCTCACGCTCGATCGCCTATCACGGAACACCGCAGGGTGCGTTGAGCATCACCGGCATCCCTCCCGCGAAGATCCCCTTCGAACCTCTGGTCCCCGGTGGCGTGAAGGTCCCGAACACCAACTTCTATCGCGCGCCCGAGGAGTATCGCTACGACGAGAAGGCATTCGGGCTGTGGGCTGCCGACCGCATCGCCGAGGCGATCGAATTCGAGGGTCCGGACTCGGTAGCAGCGGTGTTCCTCGAACCCGTGCAGAACTCCGGAGGCTGCTTCCCCCCTCCCCCGGGATACCTGGAGCGGGTTCGCGAAATCTGCGACGCCTACGACGTGCTCATGGTGGCCGACGAGACGATCACCGCATTCGGACGCATCGGGGACATGTTCGCCATCAAGCGCTTCGGGGTGACCCCGGACATCATCACCTGCGCGAAGGGCATGACCTCCGGCTACGCACCGCTCGGGGCGATGATCGCCAGCGATCGCCTGTTCGAGCCGTTCAAGCATGGGACCAACTCTTTCCTCCACGGCTACACCTGGGGTGGACACCCGGTGGCTGCTGCCGTCGCGATGGCGAACCTCGACATCTTCGAACGCGAAGGCATCAACGAGCACGTCCGTGAGAACGAGGGAGCCTTCCGGCGCACCCTGGAGAAACTGCTCGACCTTCCCCTCGTGGGTGATGTCCGAGGTGCGGGCTACTTCTATGGCATCGAACTGGTCAAGGACAAGGAAACGCGAGAGACCTTCGACGAGGACGAGGCCGAGAGACTGCTGCGCGGCTACCTGTCCAAGGCGCTGTTCGACAAAGGGTTGTACTGCCGCGCCGACGATCGTGGGGATCCGGTGATCCAGTTGGCTCCGCCGCTGATCATCGATCAGTCGCACTTCGATGAGGTCGAGCAGATCCTGCGCCATGTCCTCACCGAAGCCTCGAACATCCTGTGACACGCTGAACGCCATGGAACCCGGCGCCACGCCACGCACGACGGTCAAGCGACTCCCCGAGAAGGCGGTGCACGACGCCGATGCCGTCTCGGCGATCCTGGCCGCCGGCCTCGTGGCGCATGTCGCCGTCGTCGAGGGCGATCAGCCCTTCGTGATTCCCGTGGCCTATGCGCCATACGGCGACGAGATCCTCCTCCACGGTTCCAGCGCATCCCGGGCGTTCCGGCTACTGGCATCCGGCCAACCGACGTGTGTCACGATCACCCTGCTCGATGGGCTGGTGCTTGCCCGCAGCGCCTTCGAGTCGAGCATGAACTACCGCAGCGTCATGATCCTCGGGACTGCTCGTGAACTGACCGGCGACGAGAAGTTCGCCGCCGCAGAAGCGCTCACCGAGCACCTGCTGCCGGGCAGGTGGGCGGAGATTCGACCACCGTCCGCTCAGGAGATGAAGGCCACGAGCATCGTCGCCATGTCCCTCGCGGAGTGCTCGGTGAAGATCAGCGCCGGCGGACCCGATGATGTGCCCGAGGACCTGCTCGATCCGGTCTATTCGCGGGTGTGGGCCGGCGTCGTGCCGATCCTCGAGTCCTTCGGCCCGGCGGAAGCCGATGAGCTCAGCGGCGACACACCCGTCCCCCACTATCTGGCCGACTGGAGGCGTCGGTGACCTCGCTATGGGAGGACACCCTCCCCGCGGAACTCGCCACTCCCCTGGGCCAGCCGCTGACGGCGGATGCCTCCGCCGACATCGCCATCGTGGGTGCTGGCTTCACTGGGCTATGGACCGCCTACTACCTGCACCGAATCGATCCGGACCTGCGGATCGCGATCATCGAGGCCGAGTACGCCGGGTTCGGGGCCAGCGGACGCAACGGCGGCTGGGCATCCGCGCTCTTCCCCGCCTCCATCAGCACCATCGCCGGTCAGTACGGCCGGGATGCCGCCATCGCGATGCAGCACGCGATGCACCAGACCGTCGATGAGATCGTGGACATCGCCGCCGCCGAAGGCTGGGACATCCAGGCCGCCAAAGGTGGGACGGTCGTCGCCGCCCGAACTCCGGTGCAGGTCGAGCGTGCTCGGGCGGAGATCGAGACGTGGCGCACATTCGGGTTCGGCCCCGGGGACTATCGATACCTCGAGGGTCCGGAGGCACGCGAACGCCTCGGAGCGACCGACGTGCTCGGGGCGACCTACACCCCGCACTGCGCGGCCATCCATCCGCGCCGACTCGTGCGACTCCTCGCCCGCCGGGTCGTCGAGCAGGGGATCCGGCTTTATGAGAACTCCCCGGTGACCTCCATCGAGCCCGGCGTCGTGCACACATCCCAGGGCACAGTGCGCGCACCCGTCATCGTGCGAGCCACCGAGGGCTACACCCCGACGCTGTCGGGCTACGGGCGTGCGATCGCGCCGGTCTATTCGCTCATGATCGCGACCGAGCCGCTCGATGCCGAGATCTGGGACACCATCGGATTGGGACAGCGCGAGACCTTCGCCGATCATCGGCACCTGATCATCTACGGACAGCGCACCGCCGACGACCGTCTCGCCTTCGGTGGCCGGGGGGCGCCCTACCACTTCGGCTCACGCATCCGTCCCGAGCACGACCTGGACAGAGCAGTGTTCGCTGAACTATGGCGCACCCTGCTCGATCTGTTCCCGATCCTGACCGGCACGAAGGTGACCCATGCCTGGGGTGGTCCACTCGGCATCCCCCGCGACTGGTTCGCCTCCTGCGGGATCGATCGCACCACTGGGCTGGCGTGGTCGAGTGGCTATGTCGGCGATGGGGTGGGGACATCGAATCTGGGCGGGCGCACCCTGGCCGACCTCATTACCGGGCGGACCACCGAGCTCACCTCGCTGCCCTGGGTGAACCATTCCTCACCGCGATGGGAACCGGAACCGTTGCGCTGGGCAGGGGTCAATGCGGGACTGCGGGCCATGACCGGCGCGGATGACGAAGAGGCGCGCACCGGCAAGCCCTCGAGACGAGCCCGCCTGATGTCCCGCTTCCTCGGCCACTAACCAAACTCCGCAACTATCGCAACGTTTTCCACGAGGGAGCAGTTGCGGAGTTCAGCTCAGCGGAAGGCGGGAATGCCGGTCAGCGCCTGGCCGATGACCAGTGTGTGCATCTCATTCGTGCCCTCGTAGGTGAACACCGACTCCAGGTTGTTCATGTGTCGGATGATCGGGTACTCCAGGGTGATCCCGTTGCCCCCCAGGATGCTGCGGCACTCTCGCGCGATCGCCAACGACTCACGCGCATTGTTCAACTTGCCGACGCTGATCTGCTCCGCGGTAATGCGATGCTCGTCCTTCAGTCGGCCTAGGTGCAGGGCGAGCAGCATGCCCTTGCCGAGTTCGACCGCCATGTCGGCGAGCTTCTTCTGGGTGAGCTGATATCCCGCGATCGGCTTGTCGAACTGCTCACGATCGACCGAATACGTGATCGCC
>CAZVCZ010000072.1:0-9019 GCA_964626275.1 uncultured Bifidobacteriaceae bacterium
CGATCGAGATGAAGATCCGCGCGATCTATACGTCATGGGAACGAACTTCGCGCAGGCCAAGAGCCCAGCCTGGGCCATCAATCTCAGCGCTGAGCCTCGCTGCGAGGTCACTTGGCGGGATCGCACGTGCGCAGCCTGCGCAGTTCCCGTGACGGACCCAGACGAGCGTGAGTATGCGTGGCGGCAGGCGGCGAGCTACTACCTCGGCTTCACCGCCTACCGCGAACGCATCCAGAACCGTGACGTGAGAATCTTCCGACTCACTCTTTCTCGTGGACTAGATGACTGCCGATCATGACGCCCGTGACGAGGATGAGCATGGTGATCGTCATGACAGAGTTCTGGAAGGCCGGCGCCATCCCATTCCACTTCGAGTTCAAATACATGATGAACCAGTTGCCGCCCACGGTGATGAATCCGAAGAAGAACACGCCCAGACCCGTGAGTCCGCCGGCAAAGGTCCACTTCTGCACATGACCCCAACGCGGGCATGACCGGGCATTGCGAACGCCGAGGAATCCAGCGATCAGCAGCAGGATCGCGGTGATCGTCTCGCCGGTGATGATGAGGATGTAGCCGAGCGCCTGGAACCAGGTAGCGTCGATGAACCGCCACTGGAATCCACTGTCGGCGGGAACACCGTCACCGCTCAGCACACCCTGGACGAACGGCCAATTGCTGCCATTCGGATTCACGGGATTCGTGATGTTGTCGAACGCGACGATGGTGTAGTACGCCGCGACCATGAGAACGAAGAGCGAGGCCACCACTCGAGCGGTGCGCCACACCGACCAACTCGAGACGTCCTTCTCCACCTTCTGCGCTTCGTGTTCAATATTCGCCATTTTTCGCCTCCTGTACTGACGTTGAGAGTCGTATTCGGTTATTTGGCACCCGAGTTCCCCATGGACCCGAAGTCTTCCGGCTCACGGGCTGCTTCCGCAGGAAGACACGCACACTCGTGGCTGCTGGTAGCAGGATGAGCACGGGTCTACCGTTGGCTCATGGGCATCGTGCATCGCTCTGCCCCCGCGACACCGGCGTGGTTCGCCGCAGCCGAGGCGGGTGCAGCGCGACCTGCTCGCGCAATCCTCGGGGCCACTGCGGCAGTGGGACTCGTGATCAGTTTCGCGATCGTCATGGCGACCGGCTCCCGTCCGGTCGGCGGAATCATCCTGGCGATGACCGCGCTCGCCTGCGGTGTTGGCTGGTTCGCCGTGACCACACCGGTGCGCGCGATCATGTCCCTGGTGATGCTCGGCATCGCCTTCATCGCCGCACATCCACTCGCCGATTCCCTCGGGGCATGGCCGGCTGTCGGGGCCACCGCTGGCATGGCTGCGCTGGTGACCTACCTGATCTCGCGGCCACTGCGATAGCGCAACCCTGATCCACTCACCACGAGTTGAACGGCCTCACCGATTTCCGGTGGACGCGATCCCGACACCCGAACCTCCACCGGGGTCCCCTCCGCGAGGAGCACTGTCACCATCGCGTCATGCCCGTGGAATCGCGAGGATTCCACGCGCCCCACGGCACCCCCAGCGTCATCGGTGACACTGACCAACTGCAACTGCTCAGGCCGCAACACGACAACATCCGGACCCGGTTCTCCCTCACCTGACTCCCCCATGGTCTGCTGGATCGCAACATCGCCGAGAACGCATCGCACACGATCCTCGGACAGTTCCTCCACGACAGGCACTTCCACGACATCCCCGATGAACCGCGCCACCGAAAGATCCGCCGGAGCGGAATAGATCTCAGCAGGTGTCCCGGTCTGCACGAGGCGACCATCGCGCATGACGGCGACCAGATCGGCCATGGAGAGAGCCTCTTCCTGGTCATGGGTCACCAGGATCGCCGTTGCTCCTACCTGCCTCAATACATCACGGACATCGCTGCGCAGACGAGTGCGCAACCCTGCATCGAGTGCGGTGAACGGCTCATCGAGAAGCACCACCTCAGGTCGAGGCGCGAGCGCTCGGGCAAGGGCCACCCGCTGCTGTTGGCCCCCGGACAACTCCTGCGGCCTGGCGTCTCCGAGATCACTCAAACCCACGAGTTCCAAGACCTCATCCACTCGCTGCTGGGAGGATGCGCCCCGAGGCAAGCCGAACCCGACGTTTCCGCGGACATCGAGGTGTGGGAAGAGTGCCCCCTCCTGGGGGACGATGCCCACGTGACGCTTCTCGGGGGGAATGTTGATCCGGGGGCCCGCTACCTCGCGATCACCGAACCACACACTGCCCGCGGTTGGTCGAAGGAATCCTGCGAGCACGCGCAGCAACGTCGTCTTACCCGATCCGCTCTCGCCGAGAACCGCGGCCAACGCCCCCGAAGGAATCGTCAGGTCCACGCCTGTCAGGACATCGACACCGGAATAGCCGGCCCGAAGGCCGCGCACATCGACGTCGGTCATGCCCCCACGCTATCCAGCGCGGTCCGCTCACCCCGCACCTCTGGCCCCATCGCACGAGACAACAACCAGGCCGGGATGGCCGCCAAGGCAATGAGGGCGAGGGCATAGGGCGCCGCAGGTCCATAGGCGGCGATCTCAGTACGACTCCACAACTCGGTGGCCAAGGTGTCCAGACCCGTCGGGCGCAGCATCAACGTCGCGGGCAGTTCCTTCATTGAGGTGAGAAGAACAAGGAGACCACCCGCGAGAACGCCCGGAGCGGTCAGCCGTGCCGTCGTGGAGAGCCACGCGCGCACGGGCCCGCGACCCAGTGTGCGCGCGGTGTCCTCCAGCACCGGTGGGACCGCTGCAGTCGCACTCCGGGTCGCACCGATCGATTTCGGCAGGAACAGCACCGCGTATGCCACCGCGAGGGTGAACAACGTCTGATACGCGAACGGCAGTACCCCGAGGGTGAGAAAGACCAGCGACAGGCCGACGACGACTCCCGGCAGTGCGTGGCCCGCATAGGACAACGTTTCGATCCCGCGCACACTGCGAGTGCGATACCGCGCAGCCAGGATTCCGACGGGTACCGCAAGCGCCACGGCGATGATCGCTCCGAGCGTCGAGACTCCGGCCGACGAGACTGTCGCACCGAGGAGTTCGGCCCAGTTGAAGCGCAGATCCGCACTGCGCAGCATGAGGTCGATCAAGGAAGCGATCGGGACACCGAGTGCCAACGCCACAAGCAGCGAGAGACCCACAAACGAGACGACACGGGTCCGCGCACGCAGTTGCATCGGGACATGGTCGCGCTGAATCGAACTCGCCACCCGCCAGCGCTGCTGGCGTCCCCGGATGCGGCGTTCAGCCCACACGAGGAACGCGGCGAGCGCCACGAGCACCAGAGCGAGCACTGCCGCACTCACCCGATCGAAACTTCCGCGGTAGGAGGCGTAGATCACCCTGGTGAAGGTGTCCACACGCATGAGTGCCACGACACCGAACTCCGACAGGGTGTACAGCGCGACCAGGAGGCCTCCGGCTGCAGCCGCGGGCCACACCTGGGGGAGGGTCGCGGACAGGAACGCCCGGAATGGCCCGCGGCCCAGGGACCGAGCTACCTCGTCGACGCTGGGATCAGCCAGCCGGAATGCCGCCGCCGTCGGCAGTGCCACGTAGGGGAAGGACACCAGAGTCATGATGAGAGCCGCTGCCGCGAATCCGCTCATCCATGGAAACTGCGCGAGCCATGCGTAGGCAGCGACATAGGACGGCATCGCCAGTGGAAGAGCGAGAAGCACCAGCCATGTCCGCCTCAGGGGAATGTTGGTGCGGGTGATCAGCCAGGCCGCGGTGATTCCGATGATCAAGCAGGCCGTGGTGACGACGAAGACGAAGGCAATGGAGGTGGCGATCGTGTCGAGGGTGCGCGCTCGCCAGAGAACGTCGAGAACCTGATCAGGTCCTGCACCAATGACTCGCACCAGCAGATAGACCAGGGGAATCACGGCAACAGTCGCCGTCACCGCTCCGAGTGCGAGGAGGACTCGAGACGGCCGGGATCGCCACCCGATGCGCGTAAACCCCGGCGCGGCAGTCCGCACCGGGGTCGCGATCGACGATCCCTTGATCGAGTCGGGTGAACTCACAGCAAGCCGACATCCTGCAGCATCGTGAGCGTGCCCGGGAGATCAGCAAGTTCCGCGAGTGGCGCATCCGGGCCACGCAGCGTGTCCAGCGGCGGGATGCCATCGACCGCAGCCACACCGGGAACCAACGGATATTCGAATGTGTTCTCCACAAACCACTGCTGGATCGCCGGGCTGAGCAGCCACTCGACGAAAGTGGCAGCCTGCGGATTCTCCGCGGCGTTTGCCATGAGTCCCACTCCGGCAACATTCACCAACGCACCGGGGTCACCGGGTGCAGTGAAATGCAACTGAGCACGCATCGCGTCCGTTCCCACCTCAGCTGCCTTCTGATACCAGTAGTAGTGGTTGATCAATCCGAGTTGCACCTGGCCCGAGTCCACAGCATCGAGGATGAGGCCGTTCTTCTCGAAGGTCTGGACATCGTTGTCCACGAGTCCCTGCAGCCATGCTCGGGTCACCTCGTCGCCCTCGGCGACGCGCATCGCGGTGACGAACGCCTGGAAGGAGCCGTTCGTCGGCGCGATAGCCACCTGGCCACGCCACTTCGCATCAGTGAGATCGAAGATGCTGTCGGGCACCTCATCGGCGGGGACCTGCTGGGGGTCGTAGGCGATCACGCGCGCCCGACCGGTCACGCCGGTCCAGGTTCCGTCCTCGGCCCGATAATTCACCGGAACCGTCGTGGCCACCGCTGAGGGGAGCGGGGCGAACAGGCCCTCGGCTGCGACGGCTCCCAGCGCACCCGCGTCCTGGGCGAAGTAGACCTGGGCTGGAGTGCGATCACCCTCTTCGACCAACTGGGCGGCAAGCTCCGCCGTGTCGCCGTAGCGCGCTTCAACCGTGATCCCGGTCTCGGCGGTGAACTCCTCGAACAGCGGACCCACGAGGGACTCCGAGCGGCCGGAATAGACCACGATCGAACCTGTCCCGTCGTCCGAGGAGCCCCCGCAGGCGGTGAGCACCCCAGCGGCAAGCGCTGAGACGGCGAGGGCCGCAACGAGGCGGGAGGTGCGGGTCATGCGATTCCTTTCGGTTGCGGCGCTCTCGCGAGATCTAGGAAGGCAAGCCTAACTTAGGGCTGCCTTACCTAATATCAACACCCCACCCCCTGTCAATCCACCTGAACCCAACTCCGCAACTATCAGCACTTTTTCGCCCCTAGGGAGTTGCGGAGTTCAGCCCCTGGGATGCGACGTACCCTGCTGTCATGCCTCTCAGTGGCCCCGCCCTCCTCGTCATCGATGTCCAATCCGGCTTCGATGACCCCCGGTGGGGAGCCCGCAACAACCCGCAGGCTGAAGCGAACATCGCCCGCCTCATCGGCACATGGCGCGGCAAGCACCTGCCGCTGATCCTGGTGCGCCATGACTCCCCCGAGCCCGACTCCCCGTTGCATCCCGCGCACCGGGGCAATGCACTGCGCGGCTTCGTCGACGGGCCGGCTGACCTGCTCGTGACCAAGCAGGTCAACTCCGCATTCCATGGTGAGCCGGATCTCGATCATTGGTTGCGACAGCACCGACTCGACACACTCGTGATCTGCGGCGTCACGACTAACCACTGCTGCGAGACGACCGCGAGGATCGCCGGAAATCTTGGCTACGACGTTCGCTTCGTCATCGACGCGACGCACACCTTCGACCGACGAGGCATCGATGGCCTGCTGATCCCGGCTGCCGAGATCGCTCGAGTGACGGCGGCGAACCTCGAGGATGAGTTCGCGCAGGTGACGACGACCGATGCGGTGCTCGCCAGCCTGGAAGAGGACTGAACTCCGCAACTCCCTAGGGGCGAAAAAGTGCTGATAGTTGCGGAGTTGGGTTTAGAGGGGGAGGTAGGGGGAGAGGTCGCTGCGCTCCCCGCTCGCCCGAAGCGAGCCTGACGCCACGGCGTCCGCCCACGTCAGTCGCCCGCTCGCCAGCAGCAACCAGGTGCGTGCATCGGTCTCCACCATGGCCGGCGGGGTCCCGCGACGGTGCCGCACCCCCTCGACCACCTGCACGGCGGCGTAGGGCGGAATCCGCACCTCGACGCTCGACCCGGGCGCTCGCGCCACGAGATCGGCGAGGCTTGCTTTCACCGCCGCCTTCTCCTCCTCGCGCGGTGGGGACTCACCCCGGTCATAGGCGCTGAGGCAGTCCTCCAACGGAGAGGACGTCACATCGCCCGCGCGGAGACGAACTCCAGCACCGCATCGAGGGCGCGGTCCTGCCCGTCATCGAGCATCACGTCATGGCCCAGTGGGCTCCCATCCACCCGGGTGAGCCACACCGGCTCCACCCCGTAGGCCGCCGCAGTCCGCTCGACATCGGCAATACGGACCAGCCGATCAGCCTTGGTCCCCGCCACCATCACGGGCGCGCGCACCGGGCCGATCCTTCTGCGCCGCAACAACTCATACTGAACCCAGGGCGACTCTGGCACGAGACGGGAGACATACTTCTCCGCCGTTGCCTCCTCGAGACCGGTGAACAACTGCCCCGATCCCATCGGCAACGTTCCACCGGCCACCACCTTCACCGCAGCCAGCGGCCGTTTGCGCGCCAGTTCCGCCATGGTCACACCCGCCCCCTGCAGGGGAGCCGGGGTGAGGAGCACGAGCGCGCGAGGTGAATACCGATCTGCCACCAACTGAGCGATGATCGCTCCCATGGAATGGCCGACAAGGACCGGCGGCTGTGGGAGCTCGGTGATCGTCTGCATGACGTCATGCACGTAGTGGCGCATTAACGTACGGCGACGCTGTTGCGATCCCCCCGATCCCCCGTGTCCGCGAAGCGAGACGGCATAGGCAGGGAAACCCTTCTGCGCCGCTGCGGCCAACCAATGCTCGGCGAAGCACCACGCGCCATGGGCGAGCCCATGGATGAACAGCAGTGGAGGCGTGCGAGTCGCGCGGGGCTCATCCTCCCAGCCCTGCGGAACGCTCGACAGGACTTCACGGTGCACCCCGTGCGGAGGCACCGACCAATCCCACAATCGCATGACCGTCCTGGGTTTGCGCAGTCTGGAATCGACTCCGCTCATGCGGGAACACTCTCCAGGGCCGACAGGTCACTCTCGAGAGCACGCAGATACTCCTGGTGTGCGATCTCGTAGTAGTGGCGGGTGGAGTCCTTGTAGTCCGCGCCTCCGGTGAACCGCTGATCCACCTCAGCGATCATCCGGTCGTAGAACCGCTGGGCCCCTGCGGGATCGTGCCGACGCGCATCGGCATATGCGGCAATGAGCATCCCCTGCCAATGCGCAATGGTCCACTGACCGCTGTCCGGTTGGATCAGTCCACTCACCACTAGCGAGTCGAATGCCGGTGTGAAGATCTGTCGCGCGAGCACCGGGTGATCGCCCTCCGGGTTCAACCACGCGTCATCGAGGAAGGGGAAGTGGGCAAGGTATCCCGTCGCGAAGACGACGAGATCAACCTCGGCACTCGTTCCATCCGTGAAATGCACTGCGTCGCCATCGAAATGATCGATGTCCGGCTTGGGTGCGATGTCGCCGTGCCCCACGTAATAGACGAGTTGTTGATTGATGATCGGGTGGGTCTCGAAGAACTCATGATCAGGCTTTGCGAGACCGAACTTGGTGAAGTCACCAACCGTCAGGCGCAGCGTTGTCTTGAACAGGACTCGGCGGAGCGCGAGGGGGAGTCGAAGGGCGAGCAGCAAATCCGCAGTCTGATCGCTTGGGCGACCGAACGCATACTTCGGGTTGTAGTAGTAGCCGCGCCGCGTCGAATGCAATGTGTTCTTCGCATTCTGGGCACTCTCAACCGCAATGTCGCATCCGGTGTTGCCCGCTCCCACTACCAGCACACGCTTACCGCGGAGAACGTCGGCTCCCTTGTACTGCGCGGAGTGCCGGATCTCTCCGGTGAAGGACTCCTGGCCCGGGTACTCCGGCATCTTCGGCCACCAGTTGTGACCGTTCGCGACGACCACTCCAGCGAATCGATGAGTCTGCTCCGCGCCGGTCTCCCGGTCGCGGACGGTGACGTCCCAACCATCTGCGGCATCCGCACCGATGGGCTGGCAGCGGACCACCTCGGAGTTGACGGACAGGTGGTCCATCAGACCGAAGTGTCGCGCGTACGACGAGAAGTACTCATGCACCTGCCAGTGCGAGGGATAGTCCGGATAGGAGTCGGGCATCGGGAAGTCGGGGAACTGGGTGAAGGGCTTGGTCGAGATGAGGTGTGTCGACTCATAGACCCGCGAGTTCTCCGCGTGGTAGTTCCAGTTGCCACCTAGGTCGGTGTCGCGTTCGAACCCGTGGGCGGGGATGCCTCGCTCGAGCAGAGCCTTGAGGGCGCTGAGTCCGTGCGGGCCGGCCCCGATCACGGCCCAGGAGTCAGGGGAGATGGTCATTGGGCAACTATGGCCAGGCTAGGCGCCTCCCGCAAGGCGACGCTGTGCGAGCTCAGGATCGGTGACCACGAGGAGGGTGCCATCATTCGCTCCACGGGATAGATCCCCGAATGACCCGGGGAGATTCCCGAATCCATCACGAATGTCCTCGCGATGGGAGATGCGTCCCTCCTGAACCCACGTCCACAGTTGTTCACGGGCCGCAGGGATTGAGTCCTCGTAGTCCCCCAGCAAGAACCCCTGCATACGAACACTGCCGTAGATGAGACGCATCATGTTTGATGGTCCGGAGATGGGAGTGCTGCCGTCGTAGCCCGAAATCTGCCCGCACAGGACGATGCGGCCGAATTTGGCGATGTTTTCCACGGCCGCTTGCAGGATGGGACCGCCCACATTGTCAAAGAAGACATCGACACCATCGGGGGCCAGTTCGCGGATGCGATCCTCGACGTTCTCAGCCCGGTAGTCGATCGCCGCGTCGAAACCGAGTTCCTCCGTCAAGTAATCGCACTTCGATGCTGAGCCAGCGATTCCGATGACCCGGCAACCGAGGATCTTGCCGATCTGACCGGCGACGGATCCGGTCGAGCCGG
>CAZVCZ010000073.1:0-8971 GCA_964626275.1 uncultured Bifidobacteriaceae bacterium
CGTTCATCTGCTGCGTTCGGGGTTCGACCTCCACGTCGTCGGCCTCGATGGCGCCACGGTGGTGCCGCGCTGCTCCGGTCGAGAGGGGGAATCCCTGCTGCTGGACACCCTCGCCCTCGCACAACCTCGCCACCAGCCCGTCGAGCCCACGGCCAACCCCTGGCACGGGGATCTCGTCATCGCGGTGCTCACCGCCAGCCCGGACATAGGATCGAGGTTGGGAACCCAGGCACCACGTCGCAGCGGTGATCTCGGCATCGCCTTCCTCCTCGATCCCGCACAGTGGGGGGATCCCGACGGGGACATCGACCAGGTCATGCGCGAGGCCCTCGCCGGTCATTGGCGTTGTGTCCCACTCCATCGATCCCAGCCCCACCGCCGTGGTTCATCGCCCGGCATCACCGAGGCCTGGACTCAGGCACTGCGCGACGTCACCACCGAGGCGGGGGTCCGCTGATGAGTGATGCGACCCACCGTGCGGTGTCGGGTCACCGAGTGAGCGGCTGGCGTCGAGGTCAACCCGCCGCCACCGCTGCCGCCGCCCTCGCCACGATGACCGCCTCACTGAGCCTGCTGCCGCTGTTCGACAGCCCCGCATTTCTCGCGTCGACCCTCGTGGTGGTGGTCGCCGTCGCCATCACGGGATACGCGATGCGAGCGGTGGGGCTTCCGGTCATCGGCCAACCCATCGCGACAACGCTCGCCTGGCTCACCGTGCTCACCTGGATGTTCGCCCTATCCGCAGCAGCCTGGTACGTCCTTCCGGGACCGGCCGCCATCGATGCCCTTCGGATCCTCGCCCAGGACGGGCTGACATCCGCCGAGACGCTCGTGGCCCCTGTGCCCGATGAACCCGGTCTGGTGCTGCTGGCTGCCGGGGGTGTCGGCATCGTCGCGATCGCGGTCGACGCCGTCGCCGTCTCCCTGCGACTGCCAGCTCTCGCCGGCGCGCCCTTGATCGTGCTGGCCTCTCTGCCGATCGCGGTCCTACCCGAGGGTCTTCCCTGGTGGCTGCTGCCGGTGAGTGTGAGCGGTTGGCTGATCCTACTGGCCGTCGATGCCCGCCGATCGGTCCTGGAGTGGGGACCGCTCGCCAGCCGACCCAACCCCGGTCAGGCGCGAGGGCGCACCGCCGGCCCGCAGGCCCATCAGCGGCGCCGAGGCCTCGGCCGGATCGACCCTCGTGTCGGCGTGGTTGCCGCGGGTGCGGTGGCGATCGCCCTCGTGGTGCCCGCCGTGATCCCCGGGCTCGGGGAGCCGGTGTGGGGAACGGGGCGAGGGGCGGCAGTCGCGGGCGGGATCGCGAACGGTGACGGTCCGGTGAACCTCGACCCCTTCGTGTCACTGCGTCGCAGCCTCGTCAATGAATCGAGCCGGGAGATCCTGCGCTACACGACAGACGCCGAGCAGCCGGGCTACCTGCGCATGGTGACCCTGACAGAGTTCGACGGTGTGACATGGGGGCCGGATGATGCCGGGCTACGCATTCCGCTGACCCAACCCCTGCCGCCTCCACCTCGCAACGAGGACGTCGAGGTCGAGGTCAACACCTACAGCATCGAGGTAGGCGAGTTACTCAACCCCCAACTCCCCCTTCCCTACGCGGCGACCAGCGTGCGCGGCCAACCCGAACCGCTGTCGAGTGCGTGGTCATGGGAGCCTGCGACGCGCACGGTCCTGGGCGAGGGAGCGAGTGCGGAGGGCCTTTCCTATGTCGCCACCGCCTATGACGTCCAGCCGACGCGGGCCCAGCTTCGACAATCCGCGGAACCCGTCTCCGCCGAACTGCAGGCGCTCACCTCATTGCCCAGCGATCTCACCCCGCTGGTCGGCGAACTCGCCCGCGAGGTCACCGCCGGGGAGGACTCACCGTACCGACAGGCCGTGGCACTAGAGAAGTGGTTCACCGTCGACGGTGGATTCACCTACAGCACAGCCCTCGATGCGGGTGCTGGCGATGATCCGGTCGCGGCCTTCCTACTCGAACGCATCGG
This sequence comes from uncultured Bifidobacteriaceae bacterium, assembly GCA_964626275.1. Classification (GTDB taxonomy): domain Bacteria; phylum Actinomycetota; class Actinomycetes; order S36-B12; family S36-B12; genus M55B157. Next base: position 1,995 of record CAZVCZ010000073.1, read on the forward strand.
CTACTGCGAGCAGTACGCCGCCACGATGGCCCTCATGGCCCGCAGCCTAGGCATCCCGGCACGGGTGAACGTCGGGTTCACCTCGGGCGCACAGGGCGAGGACGGCGTGTGGTCGGTGCAGGGCCGCAATGCCCACGCGTGGCCGGAACTGTGGTTCGACGGCATCGGGTGGGTGTGGTTCGAGCCCACACCCCGCAGCGATGGGGATGCCGGAGTCGTGGCACCGTCGTATTCGCAGGTTCCCGACCGCAGCGAGTTGGCACCAGCGGACCCACCCGCACCTCCGCCCGTCGACGTCGATCCCGGCATCAGCACCGACGGACAGGGCTCTGCCGCAACGGATCTGGCCGGCCTGCTCTCCATCCTTCTCATCGTGACAGCAGTGGCCGGGGTCATCGTGCTTCCCGTTCTCGCTCGCGCCCTACGTCGACGTCGGCGCACCAGCGGGACTCACGTCATCGAAGGCGGCTGGGCTGAGTTGGAGGACACCTGTGCCTCCCTCGGCTGGCGGCCTGACCGGGAGATGACGCCGCGCGCCTTCGTCGGCTGGCTGCGGGATCGCCTCGATCTCACCGACGATGATCGCCAGGCCCTACTTCGACTGCTGTGGTGGGTTGAGCAGGAGAGGTACGCCGGTGGACTCGACCGTGATCAGCTTCCGAGCCCGGCTGCAGTGCGAGTACAACTCGCGCAGGTGGAACGAGCCCTGCATCGACAGATGACGCTCGCAGACAGAGTGCGTGCGTGGTGGCGGATCGGTTCGAGCCGCCCGACGGCAGCTACTGGTTCTGACCGGGACCTTGTTCGCGCCGGCGCTGCCAGCGATCCTCCAGCCGGTCCATGAACCCGCTGCTCGGCTTGGGCTTGCTCGCCCGACCCGGCTGTCCGGGACCCTCCGGAGCACCACCCTCATCGCTGCTCTCCCCGCTGCTACCGCGAGCGCCGGGGCGCAAGCCGAGGTAGGCGAGCAGGGCACCGAGCACCATGACGGCGAAGCCGGCCACCCCGAGGGGAATCAGCGGGATGATCGCGCCACCGAGCAGGATCGCGATACCACCGAGGAAGACAATGACGCCCAGGGCGGCGCGCCCGCGACTTGCGCGACCACTGGAGGCACTGCGAAGCGAGGTCGCAAACTTCGGATCCTCGGCATAGAGCGCTTGCTCCATCTGCTCCAGCAGACGCTGCTCATGCTCGGACAGCGGCATCGCCGACCTCCTTCCCGCCCCTGGTCCATACGCCGGGGGAGTTCTGTAGTGCAGCCATAGCCTACCTGCCCATCATCGCCGACGCGAGATGCCCGAGTCCGGATCGTGACCATCCGGTGATCCTTCGGGGGGAGAGACTAGGCGCGCCGGGCGGACCACCCCCGATCCGAACCGGGCTCGGAGGGAGTCCGCAGCCTGTTCGGCAGCCCGCCACTCCCCTGGCTCGGGGTCGTCCCCGGGGAGCAGGCTGAGCTGATCGACGCGGGCCACTGCCTCGACGAGCCCCTCCAGACGCACCCCGACCAGTCGGATTCGCACCCGCTGCAGCCCGAGGGCCGCATAGAGCTCACGGGCGGTCCGGTAGATCTCATGGGCGATATCGGTGGGACTGCCCAGGGTTCGCGAACGGGTGACGGTGGTGAAATCGGCGAAGCGGATCTTGATCGCGACGGTGCGCCCGGCCAGCCCCCGGGCTCGCGCCCGGGCAGCGACCTTCTCGGCCAACCTCAGCAACTCCGCACCGATGAGTTCCGGGTCGTCGACGTCGCGAGCGAACGTCTCCTCATTGCCGATGCTCTTCTCGGGAGCGTCCGGAACGACTCGTCGGTCGTCGCGGCCCCAGGCGAGATCGTGCAGCCGCGCACCCGCGGCCTGTCCCAGGGCGCGAGTGAGGGTCTCTACCGGAGTGTCGGCGATGTCCCCGATCGTGCGTAGGCCGAGGGAGACCAGCCGCTCCTCCGTGCGATCCCCCACTCCCCACAGGGCACCCACGGGGAGCGGGTGGAGAAACTGCAGTATCTCGGCCTTCGGCACGACGAGCAGCCCATCGGGCTTGATGGCGGTCGAGGCCAGCTTCGCGATGAACTTCGTCGGCGCGACCCCCACGCTGCAGGTGATGCTGGCCTCCTGCTCGACGCGGGCCCGGATCAATTCCGCGATCCGAGTCGGGGTGCCGAGGCGTCGGCGCGCTCCCCCGACATCGAGGAACGCCTCGTCGAGACTCAGCGGCTCCACCAGCGGGGTGATGGACGCGAAGATCGCCATGACCTGGGCACTGATGTCGGCATAGCGGGTGTGGTGGGGGGTGATGATGGTGGCGTCGGGAGCGATGCGCTTCGCTCGGGACATCGGCATCGCCGAATGCACTCCGAGTGCGCGGGCCTCATAGGTCGCCGACAGCACGACTCCTCGCTCTCCGCCGCCGACGATGACTGGCCGACCTCGCAGATCCGGTCGATCGATGAGTTCGACGGAGGCGTAGAACGCATCCATGTCGACATGGAGGATCGTGCAGTCGGTGTCGTCATCGCCGAGATTGCCCGCTGCACCAGGTCGGCCGATCTGACGCCGACTCATCGGATCCCCCCAGAGCGCGTCGCTCCAGGGAGCGCATAGGGGTGGCGCACCATGGTCGTCGAGGATGCGCGCACGCGTCCATTGTCGGGCATTGCGGTGTCGGGCATTGCGGTGTCGGGCATTGCGGTGTCGGGTATTGCAGTGTCGAGGAGTTCGCGCGCCGCAGCGAGTCCGGCTTCGTCGACCAACCGTTGCATGTCGTCGAGATCCCAGCAGCCCAGCGCACGGATGGAGATGCCCCGGGGACCGGTGCGACGAGTGACCCCGCAGACGAGCAGCGCCCGAGCGGAGAACACCGTCGCGGCATAGTCGCCCTGAACATCGTCGAAGAACGCCACATCGACCGGACCGGTGGTGTCGTTCATCGTGACGAAGATGACCCGGCGACCACTGCGCACCGGTGGAGTCTGGGTGAGGATCATGCTGCCGGCGACGAGGATCCGCGCCCGGGAGCGGCAGGCGAGCAGATCGCGGGAGTGGGTGACTCCAAGTTCGTCGAGCAGCGGGGCATAGCGCGCCATGACGTGCTCGGTGACATCGAGACCGAGGATGTCCATCTCGGCATGAACGCGCTCGATCGACGACATCTCGGGCAATCCGCTCGGCACAGGGATATCGGCGGTGCAGGTTTCGTCGAAACCGAGGGCAAGTTGCTCGACGGAGGTGCTCGCACCCCGACTCGTCCGCGGTCGGCTCGCTCGATCGAGATCGGCGGCCTGGAGCAGCAGGTCCCGACGCGTGACCTGTCGGCCGCCGCCAGTTCGTCGGACGCCGCCAGTTCGTCGGACGGAGGAATCCCGATGAGTCGAACGGTGGGTCGAATACAGCGAGTCGAAGGCCCCGGCGCGGATGAGACGTTCGGTGAGGGTGAGCGGCAGCCTGACCCGATGGTGGAAGTCGGCGAGTGAACGATAGGGCCGGTGGGTCACGATGCGGGCGACCTCTTCCTCGCCGAGACCGGAGACCTCGAGCAGGGACAATCGGATGGCGTATCCCCGGGCGTCAGGAAGGCGTGCCGGAGGCGCTGAACGCGAGGGGGCGGCCAACATCGCCGGTGGCAGTGCCGGATCAGGAGGGACCCGTTCCACCCGGTAGGCCTCATCGCTGATGTTGATGTCGAGACCGAGGATGGCGATGCCGAGGCTGCGCGCATCGTCGAGGATGAGCCGCTTGGGATACATCCCCGGATCGTGGGTGAGCACACCGGCGAGGAAGGCGGCCGGATGGTGAGCTTTGAACCACGCCGATTGATAGGTGGGCAGCGCGAAGGCCGCGGCATGGGCTTTGCAGAAACCGAAGGAGGCGAACGCTTCGAGGACCTCCCACACGGCAGCGACGGTGTCGTGGTCGTAGCCGTGTCGTTCTGCGGTGGGGCGGAACCAATGCTCGATCTCGACGCGCACCTCGGGGTTCTTCATCGCACGACGCGTCTCATCAGCCTCGGCGAGGGAGCAGCCGGTCATCGTGGCGATGATGCGCAGGACCTGTTCGTGAAAGACCACGACACCGTGAGTCTCGGCGAGGATCGGGCGCAGGTCATCATGCAGATAGCGCGCGTCGCACCAGCCCTGTCGGGCGGAGAGGAACGGCGTGATCATGTCCGACTGCACCGGCCCTGGACGGAACAGCGAGATATCGACGATGAGGTCACCGAAGGTCTCGGGTGAGAACTTGCCGATCAGTTCGCGTTGCCCGGGCGACTCGATCTGGAAGCACCCGAGAGTGCGTGTCGATTGCACGAGAGCGAAGGCCCCCTCATCGTCGAGCGGCAGCGCGTCGAGCTCGATGTGCTCACCCTCGATGCGTTCGACCTCGTCGACGGCATAGGCGAGCGCGGATTGCATGCGCACCCCGAGCACATCGAGTTTGAGTAGACCGAGGTGCTCCACGTCGTCCTTGTCGAAGGAGGACATCGGGTAGTCCGCGCCACTGGATTCGATCGGGGTGCGATCGAGCAGGCTCGCATCGGAGATGATGACTCCGCAGGGATGCATCGCGAGGTGTCGCGGCAGGCCATCGAGACCTTCGACGAGGTCGAGCACCATGTCGAGTTCGCCACGCGCAGCAAGACGGCCGATCCCGGATCGGTGGAGTTCGGGGAGTTCGGCGAGAACAGCACGCACCTGACGGGCGCGCACCCGCGGGAATGCTTTGGCGATCGCATCGATCTCACCGGGTGGCCAACCCAGCGCCGCACCGACATCGCGGATCGCGTGGCGCACCCGATAGGTCTCGGGCATCGATACCGTCGCGACACGTTCGGCGCCGAAGCGTTCGAAGATCGCGTCGTAGACCTCGAGCCGTCGCGCTGATTCGACATCGATGTCGATATCGGGCAGTTCGCGACGCAGCGGGGTGCAGAAGCGCTCCATGAGCAGACCGTGCTCGATCGGATCGACTCCGCTGATACCGAGCAGATGAACGACCAGACTGCCCGCACCTGAACCGCGTGCGGCGACTCGGATGCCACGCGCACGGGTGAGATCGACGACCTCGGCGACGGTGAGGAAGTAGCTGGCGAATCGCAGGGTGGAGATCGTGCGCAGTTCAGCCTCGAGGCGATCGCATGCCGCATCGAAACGTCGACCGGTGTAGCGGTGCAATCCAGCGACGCACCGAGAGCGCAGGACCGTATCGGCATCATGCGCACCGCGTGGGAGCACGAGGGAATCCTCGGGCACGAATACCTCGCCGATCCCCAGATCGACGGGAGTGAGCGCACACTCCTCGGCGAGTTCGGCGGCAGCGTGGAGCAGACCCTGGGCGACATCGCCGGTCTTCCCTGCCGCTGCAGCGATCTCACCGGCGAGATCGGACATGAAGTCGGTGTCGGCGAGGAAGCCCTGCGCGTTGGTGCGGTCACGGTGACGCTGATCGAGGGGCACCAGACGACGTGCGGCATCGAGCACATCGGCCACTCGACCGCCCGCAGGATCGGCGAACCGCACCGCGTGGGCGAGCAGCGTCGACAATCCTCGGTCCTGTGCCCAGCCGAGGATGCGTGCGGCGGTCGTGGTGGACAGCGGGCCGCGCTCATGGCGGTGCGAGGTGATCTGGAGGCGCAAGCGCGCGCCGAAGATGTCCCGCCACGGCTCGATGAGCGCATCGGCGCGGTCGAAGCGACGCGCGTCGACCGCGGCAGCAACATCGCTGTGGGGGCCGATCAGGGCAACGAGACCGTCGCACCGTTCGGCGAGATCATCGAGGGTGAGCGTGCCTAGATCGCGGGTATAGGAAGGATCGCGGGTGTAGGCGGTGCTGAGCAATCGACACAGCGACGCCCATCCGCGTCGGTCGCGCGCGAGGAGAACGACGCGCTGCGTCGGAATCTCGCGCCACGCTCCCCCGCGCACCGGTGTCCGCCGGGTCTGCGCCGAGGGAGCGGGAGTCGACCTGAGGCTCGTTCCGTGATCGACCGGCGATGTCGAGTGGGCAGATGCAATTCGAACGTCGGCACCGAGCACGCTGGGCAGCCCGGCGGCGGCAGCAGCGCGCACGAACCGCACCGCACCGCGCACTCCGTCACGGTCGGTGACCGCGAGCGCGGACTGACCGTGCTCCATCGCACGCTCGACGAGAAGTTCTGGCGTGCTGACCCCGTACTGCAGTGAGAACGAGGAGGCGACATGAAGGTGGGCGAACGGCACCGCTCATCCCGTCGCTGGAAGCGAGGCCTGTCGAGCGGTCAGGTGGTCGGACAGACCGGCCGCGATGAGATCGCAGAAGGTCTCCGCATCGCGCAGTAGGTCATCGGCCTCGCGCATGGTCACCACCGGCACGCCGGCGGCAGCCAGCGAGCGCTTCGCCGATCCCGCGGCGAAGAACTGCGCCCACTCGGCGAATTCGGGAGCCACGCGGGGAACGAGCGCCCATACGCTGCGTGGTCCTGATCGACGCGCACTGGGCTGAGCCCGAGCGGCGAGCACCGCGGCGGCGGCACGCAATGCCGCGAGGTGGGCTGCGGCATAACGTTCGGTCGGGGTCTCGGCGAGGGTCGCCTCGAGCAGACCGCGACGCGCCGTGGCCAACAGCTCCGCGCATGCCGGAGCCGGGGCGCTCATCGAGCACCTCCCACTCGGGTGATCCGCCAGTGGCTGCCGGCGCACCGCAGGTCGACGACTCCGCCGTCCGGCTGGCCGCTCGACACGTTGCCCTGCGCCCGCACGCTGACCCGCCAGGTATGGGTGTCGACATCCTGGCCGGTCAGCCACCACGGGGTCCCGGTCACCCAGTGGCCGTGCACCTGGGTCACCACGTAGTGTCGGCCCCCCACGCGATACTGCCGGGGCGCTCCACCGGAGGCGGTGCCCTCCACGAAGACCCGGCTATCCGCAGGGGCTCGACGTGGGCCCGTTGCCGGCACCGATCGCCGCCCGGCGCTCGGTATTGGAGTCGGTGCTGGAGTCGGTGCTG
>CAZVCZ010000074.1:0-5826 GCA_964626275.1 uncultured Bifidobacteriaceae bacterium
GACGACCTCACCGACCCCGCACCGGCGACCACCTTCGCCCACCTCGATGCGACGACGGTGTTGTCCCGCCCGATTTCCGAGCTGGGCATCTACCCGGCTGTCGATCCACTGGACTCGACCTCTCGAATCCTGGATCCGCGCTACATCGGCGACGAGCACTACCGGGTGGCGGCTCGCGTGAAGGAGATCCTGCAGCGCTACAAGGATCTCCAGGACATCATCGCCATCCTCGGCATCGACGAGTTGTCCGAAGAGGACAAGATCATCGTCGGTCGCGCGCGTCGTATCCAGCGCTTCTTGAGCCAGAACATGTTCGTGGCCGAGGCCTTCACCGGTCAGCCGGGCTCCTTCGTGCCGGTGTCGGAGACGATCGCGTCCTTCGACGCTCTGTGCAACGGTGAATACGACCACATTCCCGAGCAGGCCTTCTTCATGTGCGGCGGCATCGAGGATGTCGAGCGCAAGGCCGCTGAGCTGGCCAAGGAGGGCTGATCGGTGGGCGAGCTCACCGTCGCCGTCGTGTCCGCTGAGAAGGCAATCTGGCAGGGCACGGCGAAGAGCATCGTGGCGAAGACCCCGGAGGGGGAGATCGGCATCCTGCCCGGCCATGAGCCCGTCCTCGCTCTGCTGGTCGAAGCACCTTTGCGCATCGAGGAGACCGACGGCACCAAGACGATGGTGGCCGTCCACGGTGGTTTCTTCTCGGTGGACTCCGATCGCGTCAATGTCATCGCCGAGACGGCTGAGATGGCCCACGACATCGATGTCGAACGGGCCAAGGTCGCCCTCGAACGGGCGAAGGCACGGGCGCACGAAGAAGAGGCGGAGGCGCGAGCCGCAAAGCGCGCTGAGACCCGGCTCAACGTCGCGATGGGCGCTGGCCGCTAGTCACGTTCGCGCTCAGCTGGCGGAGCCTCCGGGCTGCCACAGCACATCGCCCTGTTCGCCGTTGGCTGTGCGCGCCAGGATGAACAACAGATCCGACAGGCGATTCAGGTAGGTCGCGGTCAATGGGTTGATCCCATCGCCGTATTCATCGATGGCCTCCCAGGTCGAGCGCTCAGCGCGGCGAACGACGGTACGGGCCATGTGCAGCAGGGCTGCTGCCGGAGTGCCACCGGGCAGGATGAACGAGCGCAGGGGCTCCAGTCGCTCGTTATAGGCATCGCAGGCGCTCTCCATACGCGACACGTAGTCGGCGGTGATGCGCAGCGGCGGATACTTCGGATCCTCCACGATGGGGGTACACAGATCCGCGCCGACGTCGAACAGGTCGTTTTGCACACCGACGAGCAGGGCGTGGATGTCTCCGTCGAGGCTCCCGTCGGCGTTGCCGAGGGCGAGGGCGACGCCGATGCTGGAATTCGCCTCATCGACATCGGCATAGGCCCGCAGCCTGGCATCGGTCTTGCGGGTTCGGGACATGTCTCCGAGGGACGTGGAGCCATCGTCACCGGTGCCGGTGTAGATGCGCGTGAGGTTGACCATGGTGTCGAGCCTAGGGCAGTCCGGCCCACCGGGCAGGTCCGGCCGCGCGGGCCGTGGTTGGCGGGTGTGGTCGATCGCAGGCCTACGATGGCGGGGTGGAGGCCCTGAGGATCACCGGCGGACAGCGCCTGTCCGGCACGGTGCGTGTCACGGGCGCGAAGAACAGCGTGTTGAAACTCATGGCCGCGGCCCTGCTGGCGGAGGGCACGACGGTCCTCACGGAGGTTCCTGACATCCTCGACGTGGGGATCATGGCCGAGCTGCTGCGTCGCCTCGGCTGCGAGGTCGAGCATGACCGGATCCTGGGTATCGTCGCGATCACCGTTCCGGCGGAGCCGCTGCACCGAGCCGACTACGACCTTGTGCGCCGCATGCGGGCCTCCATCAGTGTCCTGGGCCCGCTCCTCGCTCGTTGCCGTGCTGCCGACATCGCCCTGCCGGGGGGTGACAACATCGGCTCGCGCGGCCTGGACATGCACGCGGCTGGCCTGGAGCGGATGGGAGCCGCCGTCACCATCGAGCACGGATATCTCCGGGCGTCGGCGGATCGGCTGACCGGGGCCACGATCTGGTTGGACTTTCCCAGCGTGGGCGCGACCGAGACGCTCATCATGGCCGCGGTCACGGCGCAGGGGCGCACGGTCATCGACAATGCGGCCCGCGAACCGGAGATCGTGGACATCTGCACGATGCTGGTTGCGATGGGGGCCCGGATCGACGGCATCGGGTCGTCCACCCTGGAGATCGATGGGGTCGATGAGCTGCAGCCGGTCCGTCACGAGACAGTTCCTGACCGCATCGTCGCGGGTACGTGGGCTGTTGCCGCGGCAATCACGGGCGGCGATATCGCCATCACCAATGCCTACGCCGAGCACCTCGAGATCGCCTTGGACAAGCTGTCGATCGTGGGCGCTGAGATCGAGGTTCACGCGGATGAATTCCGGGTGCGCATGGACTCCCGGCCGAAGGCCGTCGACATCGTGACCCTGCCCTATCCAGGTTTCCCCACCGATCTGCAGCCGCAGTTCATCGCCTTGAACTCCGTCGCCGAGGGGGCGGCGATGGTGACCGAGAACCTGTTCGAGGCGCGATTCCGCTTCGTCCATGAACTCGCTCGCCTGGGAGCGGATGTGCAGACCGAGGGGCATCACGCGCTGGTGCGAGGGCGAGAGGCACTCAGCGGTGCCCCGGTCGAGGCCACCGATATTCGTGCCGGGGCAGGGCTGGTCTTGGCCGGGCTCGTGGCGGACGGTGTGACCACGGTCTATGAGGTCCACCACATCGATCGGGGCTACGCGGGATTCGTGGATGCCCTCACCGAACTCGGTGGTGTCGTCGAGCGGGTCAGCGAGGGCGGGTAAGCAACTGCCGGGCGGCCTGTTCATCCTTGGGCCACACCATGAGGCGGGGGCCTTCCAGGGTCTGCGCCAGGGTGGCCCGGATCCGAGCGTCTTCGAGGCGACGCCGCATCATCTCGCCCTCGATATAGGTGGGCGGGGTCGCGATGGGCACCAGCATGCCGTACTCGTCGGGGCTGCCCTTGCGAGGTGGCGCGGAGACCAGGGAGCCGCCACGGGAGAACGCCCAGCGCAATAGCAGCACGAGTAGGCCCAGCCCCGCGAAGGCGATCAGGGGTCCCACCACATAGGAGTACGAGTTGCCCACGGCTCCATGGTGGAGCACGGGGAGGCAGTGCGCCACCGGCGTGGGTACTCTGAAGGACTATGACCCGTCAGAAGGACCGCCCGTGGCTGATGCGGACCTACGCCGGCCACTCCACGCCGGCGGAGTCCAATGCCCTCTACCGCCGGAATCTGGCGAAGGGTCAGACCGGCTTGTCGGTCGCCTTTGATCTGCCGACCCAGACCGGCTACGACCCCGATGACCCGATGGCCTCGGGGGAGGTGGGCAAGGTCGGTGTTCCCATCGCTCACCTAGGCGATATGCGTCGGCTCTTCGAGGGCATTCCCGTGGCGGAGATGAATACCTCGATGACGATCAACGCCACGGCGATGTGGTTACTGGCGCTCTACGCCACCGTGGCGGAGGAGCAGGGCGCGTCGGTGAGCGAACTGCAGGGCACGACTCAAAACGACATCATCAAGGAATACCTCTCGCGCGGGACCTACGTGTTCCCTCCGGAGCCATCCCTGCGGCTCACCGCCGACATGATCGCCTACACCGTCACGAACATCCCGTCGTGGAATCCCATCAACATCTGCAGCTATCACCTCCAGGAGGCGGGTGCGACTCCGGTTCAGGAGATTGCCTATTCGATGTGCACGGCGATCGCGGTGCTCGATGCGGTGCGCGACTCCGGCCAGGTTCCCGCGGAACGATTTGGCGAGGTTGTCGCCCGGATGTCATTCTTCGTGAACGCAGGGGTGCGCTTCATCGAGGAGATGTGCAAGATGCGTGCCTTCGTCCAGGTGTGGGATGACATCACACGTGAGCGCTACGGGATCACCGATGCCAAGCAGCGCCGATTCCGCTACGGCGTCCAGGTCAACTCCCTCGGGTTGGCGGAGGCGCAGCCGGAGAACAACGTGCAGCGCATCGTGCTGGAGATGCTGGCGGTGACGTTGTCCAAGGATGCGCGGGCTCGCGCCGTGCAGTTGCCGGCGTGGAACGAGGCGCTTGGTCTACCTCGACCGTGGGACCAGCAGTGGTCACTGCGCATCCAGCAGGTGCTCGCCTACGAGACCGACCTGCTCGAATACGACGACATATTCACCGGATCGGTCGTCATCGAAGAGCAGGTGGAGCGCATCATCGAACAGGCACGTGAGGAGATCGATCGGGTCCAGGCGATGGGTGGTGCTGTCGCCGCCGTGGAAACCGGCTACATGAAGAGCCAGCTCGTGGCCTCGCACGCTGAGCGGCGCGCTCGGATTGAGAGCGGCGAGGACATCATCGTCGGCGTGAATGACTTCACCTCGACGGAGGAGAACCCCCTGCTGGCCGACCTTGATACAGCGATCCAGGTCGTCGACCCGAAGGTGCAGGCGGAGGCGATCGAGTCACTCGAACGCTGGCGGGCGCAGCGCGATGACGATGACGTGGAGCAGGCACTCGCAGAACTCCGTGACGCTGCGAAGACGGACGCGAATCTGGTCGATGCGACGATGCGGTGTGCACGTGCGGGTGTGACGACCGGTGAATGGGCGTCGGTCCTCCGCGAGACCTTCGGGGAGTATCGAGCGCCCACGGGAGTGTCCGGTGGGGTGGGCGTCTCCGAGGCGGGGGAGGCGCTGTCGGCTGTGCGTGAGCGGGTCGCGGCGACGAATGATGAACTCGGTGCCCGACTGCGTTTCCTGGTGGGCAAGCCGGGTCTGGATGGCCATTCCAATGGTGCGGAGCAGATCGCCGTGCGAGCTCGAGATGCCGGATTCGAGGTCGTGTATCAAGGCATCCGGCTGACTCCAGCGCAGATCGTGGCTGCCGCAGTCGAGGAAGACGTCGATGTGGTGGGCCTGTCGATTCTGTCTGGCTCCCACCGCGAACTCGTCCCCCAGATCGTGCAGGGCCTGCGTGAGGCGGGCATGACCGACACGGTGGTCGTCGTCGGGGGCATCATTCCGGATGCCGACGCCGCCGAGATGCTGGCAGCGGGAGTTGCCGCGGTGTTCACGCCGAAGGACTACGACGCGACGGCGATCATGGGGCGCATCCTCGATGAGGTGCGCACAGCGAAAGGGCTCGGCGGCTAGGCTCCTCTGCGTGCGGATCGTGGTGGCTCGGTGCGTGGTCGACTACTCGGGCCGACTGACCGCCCATCTCCCCGAGGCCGTGCGGGTCATCATGGTCAAGGCGGATGGATCCGTCCTCGTCCACGCGGACGGGGGCTCCTATAAGCCGCTCAACTGGATGAGCCCCCCGTGTGCCCTGATCGAGATCGCCGATGAGGACACCCGGCGTTGGCAGGTGGAGAACAAGGCGGGGGAGACCCTGGTCATCACCCTGCTGGAGGTCCATCACGATTCCGTGCACGATCTGGGCCTCGATCCTGGTCTGGTCAAGGATGGGGTGGAGGCCCACCTGCAGGCCCTGTTGGCCGATCGCATCGAGACTCTGGGCGAGGGTTGGACCCTCGTCCGACGGGAGTTCCCTACCGCGATCGGTCCGGTCGACATCATGTGTCGAGACGCCGAGGGTCAGGCCGTGGCCGTGGAGATCAAGCGGCGCGGGGAGATAGACGGAGTTGAGCAATTGACGAGATATCTGGAGCTGCTGAATCGCGATCCGGTGCTTGCGCCGGTGCGTGGAATCTTCGCCGCCCAGGAGATCAAGCCCCAAGCGCGAACCCTGGCCGCTGACCGTGGGATCGAGTGCGTGGTC
>CAZVCZ010000074.1:5926-8913 GCA_964626275.1 uncultured Bifidobacteriaceae bacterium
GATCAAGCCCCAAGCGCGAACCCTGGCCGCTGACCGTGGGATCGAGTGCGTGGTCTTGGACTACGACGCCCTGCGGGGCATGGATGACCCCGACTCCCGCCTGTTCTAGCGATTGCTAGGGGCGACGCCAGCCGCCGTGGCGCAGTCGCAGCGCTCCGAGCAGCACCTTGCCGGTCCAGGCCGGTCGGTCGAAGGAGGTCAGGGAGACGGGAAGGGCGAAGCGCTGGCGGACCATCGACCGCGGCGAGGTGAACGCCCGCAGTCCATCGGCGCCGTGGATCCGTCCGATTCCCGATTGGCCCACCCCGCCCCAGGGCAGCGAGGGAACGCCGGCGTACATCACCCAGGAGTTGATGCTCACCATGCCCACCTTCAGTCGACGCCCGGCAGCCTCGGCCGCCCTGCTGCCGCCGAAGACCGAGGCCGCCAGGCCGTAGCCGGAGGCATTGGCGCGGTCGACGGCCTCGTCGAGGTCGCGCACGGCATTGATCGCGACGGTTGGTCCGAAGGTTTCCTCGGTCATCGCGAGTGAGTCCTCGGGGACCTCGGTGAGGATGACGGGCTCGACGATGCGCTCGCGAATCGACTCCAAGCCGCCGAGCACGGGGGTCGCACCACGCTCCAGGGCATCGCTGACGTGGCGTCGGATTACCTCGCTTGCCTGCGGGAGCGTCATCGGGCCATAGGCGGCCTCGCCGTGGGTGCCGGGGTGGAGCACGCGAGCGCGTTCGGTGACCGAGGCGACGAGATCGTCCACGATCGCGCGGTGGGCGTAGACACGCTCGACACCGACACAGGTCTGCCCCGCATTCGACAGACCACCGAACACGATGGCGTCAGCTGCGGCCTCGATATCAGCGTCGGCATCGACGAGCACCGCATCCTTGCCGCCACACTCCAACACGACCGGGGTCATCGAGGGTGCGCAGGTAGCGAGAATCCGTCGACCTGTCGCCGAGGAGCCGGTGAAGGACACGATGTCGACACCGCTGGTGCACAGGGCTGCGCCGACGTTTCCGCCGCCGATGACCGACTGCAGCAGCGGCTGCTCCGGGGCGGCTATACCCAGCGTGCGCACGAGCCACTCACCGATGGCCGTGGCGTATTCCGAAGGCTTGTACACCACCGCGTTGCCGGCGGCGAGGGCGTAGACGATCGACCCGAGCGGGGTGAACACCGGGTAGTTCCACGGCCCGATCACTCCGACGACTCCGACCGGTTCGTAGGACAGTGATGCGGCCTGGTTGACGGTGAGCAGGCTCCCGGGAACTCGGCGAGATCGGAGTTCGCGTTCGGCATTCTTCGCGGCCCAGTCGAGGTGCTCGAGGCTCAGCGCGATCTCCAGCCGGGCGTCGTCGCGGGGCTTGCCCATCTCGCGGTGCACGAGCTCGACGAGTTCCTCCGCGCCTCGCGCGAGGTTACGCTTTGCGAGCAGGAGTCGTTTGCGGCGCTCGGCCCAGGTCAGATCTCCCCACCAACGGGCCGCGATCCGGGCCCGGTCGACGGTGTCGGCGATGTCCTCCTCACTGGAGATCGCGAAGCGTCCGAGGAGCTCATCGGACAGGGGTGCGCGAGACTCCAGCCAGGCTGTGTCGGGGGTCGAGGCAGCGGTCATCCCCCGACGCTACTGCGCCCGAGGCCGGATGGCACGACCACCGGAGGAGGAGGCGCCCTCGCCCCCTGGTGGGCCAGGGCCGCCCGGGGATGTCGTCGTGGGAGACTGCGGTGACCGTAGTGCCACGAGGAAGTGAGGGAACGCGAGATGACCGGTGGATCCATCTCCACTGTGGGGGTCGTCGGGTTGGGAACGATGGGGGCCGGAATCGCTGAGGTCTTCGCCCGGCATGGATTCGATGTCATCGCCGTCGAGTGGGACGAGGTCGGCCTGCAACGAGGCCGGGACACCATTCTCGGGTCGACTCAGCGTGCCGTCGACCGGGGCAAGCTCGAGGAATCCGAGCGTGACGCCCTGGTGGGGCGGATCACCTTCGGAACCGATCGGGCGGCGCTGTCCGTGACCGACCTCGTGATCGAGGCCATCCCGGAGCAACTGGAGTTGAAACGGGAGCTGTTCGCCGAACTCGACCGGATCACCCCTGAGCACACAATCCTCGCCTCCAACACCTCCTCCCTGTCGGTGACCGAGATCTCCGTGGCAACCGCGCGTCCCGACCGAGTCGTCGGGATGCACTTCTTCAACCCGGCTCCGATCCAGGGATTCGTCGAGATCGTCCGGACCGTTGTCAGTTCGCCCGAGGTCGTCGAAGCTGTCGAGAATGTCGCGCGAGCTCTCGGCAAGGAGCCGGTCGTCGTGGGGGACCGCGCCGGATTCATCGCGAACGCCCTGCTGTTCGGCTACCTCAATCATGCGGTCGCAATGTACGACTCGCGGTATGCGACCCGTGAGGACATCGACACGGCCATGCGCCTGGGTTGCGGCTACCCGATGGGCCCGCTCGCCCTGCTCGACCTGATCGGTCTGGACACTGCCTACGAGATCCTCGACACGATGTACAAGCAGGGTCGTGACCGCCTTCACGCCCCGCATCCACTGCTGAAGCAGATGGTCACCGCGGGACTGAGGGGCCGCAAGACAGGTCGCGGCTTCTACACCTACGCCGAACCGAATTCCCCCAAGATCGTCGAGGATGCCGAGACTCACGACGCGCAACGCAACTTCGGCGCACCCCGACCTGTCCAGAGTGTCGGCGTTATCGGGTCGGGCACGATGGCGTGCGGTATCGCCGAGGTGTTCTGCAAGGCGGGCTTGCCCACCACCATCGTCGCGCGATCTGCAGCCAAGGCGGAGGGAGCCAAGGCAACCATCACCAAATCGCTGGAGAAGGCGGTCCAACGGGGCAAGCTGGAGAGTGCTGATCGGGATGTCGCGCTCGCAGCGTTGACGGCGAGTCCCAACCTGGAGTCCCTGTCCGATGTGGACATGGTGGTCGAGGCGATCGCCGAGAACATCGACGTGAAGATCGCGC
>CAZVCZ010000075.1:0-1630 GCA_964626275.1 uncultured Bifidobacteriaceae bacterium
CTGTTGTCACTGCTGCGCTATAACTACCGGACCATGATCACCGGACTCGGTGGGACGACGGTTGCTCTTGACGCCCTTGTCTTCGAACTCCCCACCGACAACGCCTACTACCCGCAGTAGGGTGAGGCCTGTGCCAGCCGCCCCACTGATCTCCCTGCGGGATGTTGCGGCTGGTTATAAGGACTCCGTCGTCATCAGGGACGTCGATCTCGATATCGACACGCGGACGTTCACGGGAATCGTCGGGCCCTCCGGGGCGGGCAAGACGACGTTGCTGCGCCTACTGCTCGGCTCCCTCGAGCCGTCACATGGCGTGATCGAACGTGCACCCGGTGTCGCGGTCTCCTACGTCCCCCAGTTGGAGACGGTGAACTGGAACTTCCCGGTCACCGTCACCGAGTGCGTGCTGATGTCGCGCGGTGGTCGACGCGTGCCGTGGCCGAGTCGCAGCGAGAAGGCCGAAGCCGCCGCTGTCCTGGACCGACTCGGGATCGGCGATCTGGGCCATCGACACATTCGCGAACTGTCCGGTGGCCAGCAGCAGCGCATGTTCCTCGCCCGCGCACTGATCCGTCGCCCCCAGATCATGCTGCTCGACGAACCGACCAGCGGTGTCGACATCTCGACTCGCCACGACGTGCTCCACCTGCTCGCCGAGTTGCACGACGACGGCATGGGCATCGTGTTGACGACCCACGACTTGAACGGCATGGCGGCACACCTACCCGATCTGGTGTGCGTGAACGGACGCATCGTTGCGCATGGCACGCCTGAAGACGTCATCACTCCTGCTGTCCTGGAGCAGACTTTCGGCGCACGCATGGATGTCCTGCAGCACCTCGGCATGATCGTCGTCGTCGATTCCTCCGGCCCCGGCCGATTGGCGGGCTGAACGCATGGAGGCACTCTTCGATCCGCTGCAGTACGGCTTCTTCCAGCGCGGGCTGATCGTCGCGACCCTGTCCGGCGCACTGCTCGGCTTCATCGGTGTCTATATCGTCCTGCGCGGCATGAGCTACATCGGTCACGGCCTCTCCCACGCGATCTTCGGCGGATTCGCCGCGATGCAGTTGTTCGCTGCATCCTTCTATGTTCTCGGTGCCGGGCTGTGGGGGATCGCGTCCGCCATCGCGATCACGAACGTCGCACGGCGCAGTCGACTCGGGGCTGACGCTGCGATCGGTGTCATCACCACCGCATCCTTCGCCCTCGGTGTCGCCCTGTTCGCAAAGTTCGGCTCCAGCGGACCGGCCTTCGACAACGCCCTGTTCGGTTCGATCCTCGGCATCAGCAACTCCCAGATCGTGTGGCTCCTGCTCGTCATCGCCTTCACCGCAATCGTGGTGTTCACCCGCTACCGCGCCCTGCTGTTCACCACCTTCGACCCCGAGGTGGCCGATGTGTCCGGGGTGAAGGTCGGGCGAACCGAGGCACTGCTGATGGTGGTGCTGTCCCTGTCCATCCTGGTCACCCTGACCGTCATCGGCGTCACCCTCGTCGCGGCCATGCTCGTCATTCCCGCGGTCATCGCTCGCATGTTGACTGACTCGTTCGGTCGCATGCTGGTGCTGTCCACCATCATCGGTTCGATTTCCGGTCTGGTGGGCATGTATCTGAGCTACTACGCCGG
>CAZVCZ010000075.1:1730-8863 GCA_964626275.1 uncultured Bifidobacteriaceae bacterium
ATCCTCTATGCCTATCCGGCAGCCATGACACCCGGGTGCACCACGCAGGCGTGCGACTTCCGTGATTCGCTCGCGTCGATCTCCGCGGCCGGCTACGTCGTGCTGGGCATCTCTCCCGACGCGGTCGACAAGCTCGCGGACTTCCGGGAGCACGACGGGTTGACGTTCCCGCTGCTGAGCGATCCGGACAAGAAAGTTCTCGCCGCTTACGGCGCCTACGGCGAGAAGAAGCTCTACGGCAAGATCGTCGTCGGGGTGATCCGCTCGACGTTCATCATCGGCGCGAACGGCCTGATCGAGGAGGCCCGCTACAACGTCAAGGCGACCGGTCATGTCGCGAAGCTGCGTCGCGACCTCGGCATCGATTGAGGTGTTTCCCTGAGCGACTAGGCTGAGGGCCGCTTCACGCGGGTGTGGCGGAATTGGCAGACGCGCAGGATTTAGGTTCCTGTGTCCGATGGACGTGAGGGTTCAAGTCCCTCCACCCGCACGCTTAGAGCAAAGTGGCCAGGTGTCGAAAGGCCTGGCCACGGTGGCTGATGGCGTCCTTCTCCTCCGGCGACATCTCCGCGGTGGTGCGCTGCTCCCCCATCGGTACAAAGATTGGGTCGTAGCCGAACCCACCCTCACCCTGGATCGCCTCGGCGAGCCGCCCTTCGAGCACGCCTTCGACGATCTGCTCGGTCCCCGACGACGGATCGACGACCACGGCCGCGCAGACGAACTGCGCACTTCGACGCGGCGCAGGAGTCTCGGCTAACTGCCCCAGCAGAAGTTCGAGGTTCGCCCGGTCGTCACCATGACGGCCGCACCAGCGAGCAGAGTGGATCCCCGGCATGCCATTGAGCGCGTCCACGCACAGTCCCGAATCGTCAGCGATGGCCGGCAGCCCGGTGAACTCCGCTGCTGATCGCGCCTTCAGTAGGGCATTCGCAGCGAAGGTCGAACCGATCTCCTCGACGTCTGGTGCCTCACCGGGAAGCGGCAGTAGTTCGATATCGGCCCCCGAAGCGGCGAGGATTCGCGATACCTCTTCGACCTTGTGCGCATTGCGCGTCGCCATCACATAGGTGCGCGGCACGGTCAGTCTCCGGTGTTGCTGAGGGCCTCGCGCTGCAACACGGTCAACTGCGCACAACCGGCTGTGGCAAGGGCGAGCAACTGGTCGAGCAGGGCCTTGTCGAATGGCTCCTGCTCCGCAGTGCCCTGGACCTCGACGAATCGGCCGTCGCCGGTCATGACGACGTTCATGTCGGTGTCGGCGTTTACGTCATCGTCGTAATGCAGATCGAGGCGCGGCTCTCCGCCGATGATCCCGACGCTGACGGCCGCCACGGAATCGGTGAGCGGGTCCCCGGTGACGTGCCCCTGACGCTTGGCCCAGGCGACCGCGTCGGCGAGGGCCACATAGGCACCGGTGATCGCGGCCGTGCGGGTCCCGCCATCGGCCTGAAGGACGTCGCAGTCGAGCACGATGGTGTTCTCGCCGAGGGCATTCATATCGATGATCGCCCGAAGGCTGCGCCCGATGAGACGCGAGATCTCCTGGGTCCGCCCGCCGAGCTTGCCCTTGACCGACTCGCGATCACCGCGGGTGTGGGTGGAGCGCGGGAGCATCGCGTATTCCGCCGTGACCCAGCCGCGACCGGAGTCCTTCAACCAGCGCGGGACGCCTGGGGTGAAGGAGGCGGTGCACAGGACGCGGGTGCGACCGAAGCTCACCAGTGCCGACCCCTCAGCCTGTTCGATCCAGCCTCGAACGAACGTGACCGGGCGAAGTTGATCAGCGGCGCGTCCATCGGATCTCGTCATGAGGACGACCCTAGTCCTGGAGCTTCTAGAGCCGAACTCCGCAACTGCATAGGGGCGAGAAAGTGCTAATAGTTGCGGAGTTCAGTTATGGGGTCAGATGGAGAGGGTGAGGCCGGGGGTCGCCAGGGTGACCTCGCGCCCGAAACCGGACGAGCCCTGCTCCGCGCTGAGCGTGGGGTCGTTCCAGGCCACCAGGTGGGTGAGCACGAGGTGCGCCACCTCGGCGGCGGCCGCATGTTCCCCGGCCTGTCGCGCGCTCAGGTGGACCGCATCCTCGGGAGCACCGTCGAGGTAGGACGCCTCGAATAGCGCGATGTCCGCACCCTGCGCCAGATCGACGAGTGCGCGCGTTGGAGCCGTGTCCCCCGAATACACGACCGATCCCCCACCCGCATCGACGCGGATCGCATAGGACTCCACCGGATGCACCGTCGGCGTCGTGGTGACCGTGAACGGTCCGATCTCGAATCTCGCCGGACCGCCCGCACCATCACCGAGGGATGCGAAGTCGAACCGGCTGCGTATCTCGGTGTCGTCGGCCATGCCATAGGCGCGCGCCAACTGCTCCGCGGTCCCTTCCGGACCAAAGACCGGGATCGACGGCAACGCGCCGCCGGGGTGGTAGTTGCGGAAGACGTAGAACGAGGTCATGTCGATGCAGTGATCGACATGCAGGTGCGTGAGCAGCACCGCATCGATGCTGGCCGGATCCACATGGCGCTGCAGCGATCCGAGGGCACCATTGCCGAGATCGAGCACGATCGACGCTCCGTCGTGCTCGATGAGGTAGCAGGAGGCAGGAGAGTCCGGCCCGGGAAAGGATCCCGCACAGCCGATGACGGTGACCTGCATGACGCAAGCCTACGGCTGATCGACCAGATGGCGCTCAGCCCAGCAGACCCGGGCTAACTCGGGGAGGAGATCACGGCTGCGTTTGGCGAACCATGGCACTCCGTGACGCACCAGCCACGCTGCCTGCTGGGTTGGCCGCGGGCGATGGGCAGGAGGCGGCGGCACGGCCGAGACCACCTCCCATCGCGCATGATCGAGCTCGCCGATCACCATCCGAGCCATCGCTCGATGCCCGAGCGGCCCGGGATGCATCCGATCGATGTGCCACAGGGTTCGATCAGCAGCGTCGAGACGCCCGCGCGGATCGATGAAAGTCACACCCGCCACATCACCGACCGCCATGACGAGTTGGTCATTCACCGCTCGCGCACGTCGCGACAGCACGCCCCGCACGGTCCGGGGCCCCGGGAGCGATTCGCTTGGATCATGCAGTCCAATCACGATCACGTCGGCACCCTGCCGGGTCAACGCATCACAGGTGATTCCCACATCATTCGCGACCGACGCTGCATCGAAGTCGCCACGTAACACGTCGTTTCCACCCACAACGACCGTGGCGATGTCAGGCCGCTGAGCGAGAGCCACGGAGAGCTGTCGATCGCGCACATCTCGCGCACGAGCCCCATTGACAGCCAGGTTCACAAATGCCGTGGCCTGCAGTGCTGACGCCAGATGTGCCGCCCAACCGGGATGCTCCCCGACACGCACCTGATCACCGACCCCGACAGTCACGCTGTCACCGAGAGCAACCACGCGTGGTGCACGTGCCCGTGGCACCGCCGGGCCTCGAACGGCCCGCAGGTGTGAATCGGGAGCGAGTTCGGTCAACTGATGAACTCCCGCTCGGCACCATGGATCTGCAGCATTCGTTCGACTGTGCGATGCCAGGGGTATTCCTCGGCCCGCAATCGCGCGGCTCGTCTGCAGCCATCCTGTGGTCGACCCAGAACCGCACGAACGGCTTCAGCGAGCGAACTCGGCCGCGGGGACGCTGCATGCCCCGCTGCCCCCCTGACGATCTCGCGCAGGGCAGATGTTCGAGACGCCACCACAGGAGTGCCGCTGGCCAGTGCCTCCAGCGCGGCAAGGCCGAACGTCTCGATCGGTCCTGGCTGCACCGCAACATCCGCGCTCGCCAGCAGGGTCGCGAGTTCGCCACGATCCGAGATGTGCCCGAGCACCGTCATCGGCAGCCGCTTAGCCATCGCCTGAGCCTCGCCCAAGAGCGGACCGTCGCCAGCGACCACCAGCTTCGCGCGTACCCCCCGATGTCGAAGTTCCCGCAGTGTGTTCCAGGCAAGGTCAGGTCGCTTCTCCCGCGATAGGCGGGTGCAGGTGACGAGCAGGACTTCATGATCAGGGTCGAGCAATTTCGTGCGTAGGCGATCATCCCGCCGCCCAGGGTTGAAGTGCTCGAGATCGACGCCGAGCGGCACCTGCTCGGTCGGAATCCCGAGCCGGGTGAATTCCTCGGCCGCGAACTGCGTCGTGGCGACGACCCGATCGAATCGCTCGGCGGTGGACCGATTCCACCGGTCGGCAATCGCCTGGTTGGGCAGCCAACGACCCAGGTGCGAGCGGAGAACCCCGTCGACCCGCTCGTGTGCCCAGAAGACCGTGGGAATCCCTACCGAGCGACCCCACCAACCCAATGACCTCAGGGTCAGCCGATCACTCACCTCGAGCCGATCCACGCCCCATTCGTCGAGCTCTCTGATGACCGCATCGACGTCAGTGATGATGCGATATCCGCCAGAACGCGGCAGTCGTGGTGCTGGGATCTGCACGACGCGTCCCCAGGGCTGATCGGCAATGTCGAACACCTCACCAGGAACGACGAGCAGGCTGTCGTGACCTGCTCGCGCATACCCCTCACCCAGACGGTGAAGTGTGGTCCGCAGTCCCCCGCTACGAGGCCCGTAGAAGTTCGCTACCTGGGCGATTCTCATGATGTGCTCCTAACCGGCCAAGGCCCTCGTGCGGAGGCGTGACTCGTCATAGTGCGTAAGCAGGTCATCCCCCACCGATTCCCAGGTGCGATGGCGGACCGATTCGCGCGCATATCGACCCATCGCGGCTCGTTTGCGTCCATCCCCGGCAAGATCGCGAACGTGATCGCGCATCGAATCCAGATCACCGACGGGATACAGCCAACCGCTGCGGGAGTGGTCCACTAGGTCGATCGGGCCCCCGGCGCCCACGGAGACGACAGGAACACCGCTGGCGAGGGACTCCTGCACGCTCTGGCAGAAGGTCTCATGCGGCCCTGTGTGCACCATGACGTCGAAGCTCGCCACCGCCCGGCTGAGCTCGATCCCTCCGAGTTGCCCGGTGAATCGTGCCTCGGGAAGCCGACGCTGCAGATCGCTCCTGCTCGGCCCATCCCCCACGACGACGACCCTCACTCCGGGAAGCGAGCGGAGGGCTGCCAGGTCCTCTACCTGCTTCTCCGGCGCCAAGCGACCGAGGTAGCCGACGACCACCTCACCTCGCGGCGCCCACTGATCATGCAGGGCCAGGTCACGATGTGCGGGCGAGAAGCGCTGCGAGTCGACTCCGCGCTGCCACAGGTGCACCCGAGGCACGCCCTGGCTGCGGAGGTCCTCGATAGCTGCGCTGGAGGGTGCGAGGGTTCGATCAGCCGACTGATGGATTGCTCGCAGGTGTCGCCAGACGAGCGGACGCATCATGCCGAGCCCGTATCGCTCGACGAACGAGGCGACATCGGTCTGGTATACCGCCACGGTGGGCAAATTGAGTGACATCGCCGCGCGCACAGTGGGCATCCCGATGAAGAACGGGCTCGCGAGGTGCACGACATCAGGTTCGATCTCGCGAAGAACATCGGCCACCGTGCCCGTTCGCGCCAGATGCAGTCTCACCTGTGGATATCGGGGCAGGGGGAGGGAAGCCCATCGGACGATGGGGGCGGATTCGTAGTGCTGCAGGGAGCCGGCCCTTGCCGCGCGGATCTGATCGGCGGTGCCCGCAGCGACGACGACGGCTTCATGACCTCGGCGCTCGAGATGCTCGACGACGCGGAGCACGGAGTTCGTCACGCCGTTGACGTGAGGGAGGAACGATTCGGCCACGATCGCCACTCGCATGTCTTCATGACACGCGTCACGAATCCGTCTGCGGCGACACTACGGTGACGTGTCGCGGACGATTGGGTGAACACTCGTCGATGGTTCGCGCTGCCGTGGTCTCGAACCGTCATTCCGCCACTCCTAGACAATGCCTTTCCCAAATCGCCCACGAGAAAAGGCATTGCCTAGCGAATTCGTTGGGCGGCAATAGTTTTTGGGGGCATCGAGCGAATCCCGATGTCAGACCCCTCGACTAGGTTGGCAGCATGTTCGATACGCAGATCCACGTTCCCGAGCCCCAGGGGTCCGGTCCCCTGCTCGCACGCGGCATGGATCTGCTCGGGCAGGCCATGGCAATGTTCGCTCAGGTCGATCCGGCCGATCTGCCGGGCGAGGGGCTCGGCGAGGTCGCTGTCCAACTGGGAAGCCACTCGCGACAACTCGCAGCGACCGAGGCGATGATCGCGGATCGTTTCTCATGCTCGGAGACATGGGCTGGTGATGCCGCTCGCACCGCGCGCGACTGGTTCACCGGTCGCACCAATGACACCCCCGGTGCGGTTGCCTCGACCCTGACCCGAGGCAAGGCGATGCGCGCCCACTCGGCGATGGCCCGGGCGCTGCGCGACGGCGACGTCGCCCCCGCACACCTGCGTGCCCTGGAGCAGGCCCACGCTCGATTCCCCTCCCTGACCGCCCAACTCACCGACGCCGAGCACGACATCGTGCAGTTGGCGCGGCTGAGCGACGCGAAGGAGTTCACCGGGCTCCTCACCGACCTGTGCCACCGGCTTGATCCGGCTGCCGTCGATCGCGATGAGCAGAAGCGCCGCAAGGACTACTTCCTCCACGCCTCCACCCTGCTCGACGGGGCGGTGCGGATCGATGGCCTGCTCCCCGCAGCCCTGGGGGCGCAGTTCCAGGTCACCCTGGCCTCCGCCCGTCGCGCAGCGCCATCCGCACTCAGCGCGGCCGACGCCGAGACCACCGACAACGAGGCCCGTCCGGATGGGATGGCCGACCCTCGCCGACAGTCCCAGCGCAATCTCGACGGCCTTCAGAAGATCCTGGAGGCCGCAGCCGGGGCGATGAATCCCAATGGAACGATCGCCCTGCCCGCCGTGAACGGTTCGCGTCCGGTGGTCCACCTGATGGTGAGCCTCGACTCCCTCCTCGCTGAGACGCAGTCCAAGGCCGCGGCGTGGTTGATCACCTATGGCGTGCCGACGGCAGCCGTCTCCGCCGCGACAGCGCAGCAGCTTGTCTGCGACGCGATCCTCGAGCCCTTCACTGTCAACTCGCGAGGAGAGCTCGTCGCGACGTTGCCCACGACGCGCGCAATCTCACCTACGCAACGCAAGGCCGTCATCCTTCGCGATG
>CAZVCZ010000076.1:0-8841 GCA_964626275.1 uncultured Bifidobacteriaceae bacterium
TGGCATTCCAGTTTTCGATAGGATATAAATTCGCCTTGGTGAGCTGATCCAGCCCCACGATGCCGGCGGCAACGGCAAGGACGACCCAGAGCAGCGATCGGCGCCCCTCCGACTCCACCGGGACGTCGGCTTCTGCGATGGGATCCACCCGGACAGGCTACGCGCTAGGAGTAGCGGCGCTCCTCCAACTCCTTGCAGGCGGTGCACATCGTCGCCCGTGGCACTGCCTGGAGGCGGTACTTGCCCACCGGCTTCCCGCAGGACTCGCAGATCCCGTAGGTCCCATCGGCGATCCGGGCCAGCGCATGCTGCACCTGCTGCAGCAGATCACGCGCATTGTTGGCCAGGGACATCTCATGCTCACGCTCGAAGGTCTTCGTCCCGGCATCGGCCTGGTCGTCACCGGCACCGTCACCGGAATCGGCCACGAGATCGGCGATATCGGCCTCGGTGGAGACGATCTCATCCTCGAGTCGGCGCACCTCCTCCTCGAGTTCGGCACGCACCGCGGCGATCTCGGCGGGAGTCCAGGGCGACTCATCCTCCCGGACCGCCAGGGAGCGCTTCTTCCCACCAGCCTTCTTGGCCGAAGCCTTCTTCGCGGGAGCAGCCTTCTTCGCCGGAACAGCCTTCTTGGCCGGCCCCTTCTTCGCCGCAGTTTTCTTGGCCGGAGCAGCCTTCTTCGCGGGAGCAGCCTTCTTCGCCGGAGCCTTCTTCGCGGGAGCAGCCTTCTTCGCCGGCGCTTTCTTGGCAGGAGCAGCCTTCTTCGCCGGCGCTTTCTTGGCAGGAGCAGCCTTCTTCGCCGGAGCAGCCTTCTTCGCGGGAGCAGCCTTCTTCGCCGGAACAGCCTTCTTCGCCGGGGCGGCCTTCTTCGTGCCTCGAGCCCCCCGCGAGCTCCCGGTCTTCCCGGACGTCGCCATCCTCATGTGCTCCGTTCGTCGACAAGACTTCGGGGCAGGCTAGGGGTGGTCCGTGCCCGGCGCAACACTCCACGCCGAACTCAGCGGCTCCGGGGCCGGATTCGTCGTGCCGGTTCGAGGAGCGGCGAGGGGTGCCCGATACCCTCGGAGGCCGCTGGCTAGCCCCTCCGGAGGATCCATGTATCGCGCCGTCCCGGCCCATCTCGATCTACCCGCCATGGAGCGGGAGATCCTGGACATGTGGGATGTCGAGGGGACCTTCCACGCCAGCCTGGCAAACAGCGAGGGTCGTCCGCTGTGGGTCTTCAACGAGGGGCCACCCACGGCCAACGGCACTCCCGGCGCCCACCATGTCGAGGCCCGAGTCTTCAAGGACATCTTCCCGCGCTACCGCACGATGAAGGGCTATCACGTCCCGCGGAAGGCCGGCTGGGACTGCCACGGGCTGCCGGTCGAACTAGCGGTGGAGAAGGAACTCGGGTTCTCCGGGAAGAAGGACATCGAGGCCTACGGCATCGCGGAGTTCAACGAGCGCTGTCGCGAATCGGTGCTTCGCCACGTCGACGAGTTCAACCAGATGACCCGACGTATGGGCTTCTGGGTCGACATGGACGACGCCTACTGGACGATGGATCCCCACTACATCGACAGTGTGTGGTGGTCGCTGCAGCGCATCTTCGACTCCGGACTCCTCGTGCAAGACCATCGCGTGTCGCCCTACTGCCCCCGCTGCGGGACAGGCCTGTCCGATCATGAACTCGCCCAGGGCTATGAGACCGTCATCGACCCCTCGGTGTTCGTTCGGTTCCCCGTCGTCGACGGGCCTCTTGCGGATCGATTCCCCGGTGTCGCCCTGCTGGTGTGGACCACCACCCCGTGGACCCTGGTCAGCAACACCGCAGTAGCCGTGAACCCCGAGGCCGACTATGTCGTCGCCCGCACCGGGGACGGAGAGGTGCTCGTCGTAGCCGAGTCCCTCGCGGGGGACCTGCTTGGTGAGGGTGTCGAGATCCTCGAGAGACTCACCGGCCGAGAGCTGGAGCGCACCCCTTACACCGCCCCGTTCGACCTCGTCGAGATTCCCGACGCCCACTTCGTGATCCTCGCCGACTACGTCACCACCGATGATGGCTCCGGCCTCGTGCACCAGGCACCCGCCTTCGGAGCAGATGACCTTGCATCCTGCCGCTCCTATGGGCTCCCGGTCGTGAATCCCGTCCTCGCCGATGGGACGTTCAGCCCCGAGCTCCCCCTGGTCGGCGGTACGTTCTTCAAGGACGCCGATGCCCTTCTCGTGAGCGACCTCACCGATCGAGGCCTGCTGGCACGCCACGTGCCCTATGAGCACTCCTATCCACACTGCTGGAGATGCCACACACCGCTGATCTACTACGCCCAGCCCTCCTGGTACATCAAGACGACCGCGATCGCTGATGAACTTCTTCGCGAGAACGAGAAGACGAATTGGTATCCGGAGACGATCAAGTGGGGTCGCTACGGTGACTGGCTGCGCAACAACGTCGACTGGGCGTTGTCTCGCAATCGCTACTGGGGCACGCCCCTGCCGATCTGGAGGTGTCCCGAGGGCCACCTGACCGTCGTGGGATCGCGAGTTGAGCTCGGCGAACTCATCGGTCGAGACCTCACCGCACTCGATCCGCATCGACCCTTCGTGGACGAGATCACTGTGCCGTGCCGTACCTGCGGAGCCGATGCCTCACGCGTCCCGGAGGTCATCGATTGCTGGTACGACTCCGGTGCCATGCCCTTCGCTCAGTGGGGATATCCGCATCTGGGCGTGGAGACCTTCGAGCAGCGGTATCCGGCGGATTACATCTGCGAGGCCATCGATCAGACGCGCGGATGGTTCTACACCCTGATGGCCGTCGGCACGTTGGTGTTCGACGAGTCTTCCTATAAGAACGTCGTGTGCCTCGGCCACATCCTGGATGAGGATGGTCGAAAGATGAGCAAGCACCTCGGCAACGTCCTCGAACCTATCCCTCTCATGGATGACCATGGCGCTGACGCTGTGCGCTGGTTCATGCTCGCCTCGGGCTCGCCCTGGCAGGCCAGGCGCGTCGGCCATGCCGCGATCGCCGAGGTCGTCCGCAAGGTTCTGCTGACCTACTGGAACACCGCATCATTCCTCGCACTGTATGCGCGCGCCGCAGACTGGTCCCCGGATGATCCGGGAGCCGTGCCGCCCCCGGCGCAGCGGTCCTCCCTGGATCGATGGGTGCTCTCGCAGGCGCATCGCCTCGCCCGTGATGTCGATGTCGCACTCGAGAACTTCGACACTCAGCGAGGCGGCCGCCTGATCTCCACCTTCGTCGATGACCTGTCCAACTGGTACGTCCGTCGTTCCCGGCGTCGGTTCTGGGACGGCGATCCTGCCGCCCTCGCCACCCTCGATGAAGCGCTTCGCATCGTGACCGCCGTCATGGCCCCCTACACCCCGTTCATCACCGAGCGCATCTGGCAGGACATGATCCGCCCTACGCATCCCCAGGCCGCACCCTCGGTGCATTTATCGGCATGGCCGGAAGTGCAGGAGTCGTTGATCGATGACGAACTCGCCGATCAGATGGCTCTCGTCCGGCGGATCGTGGAACTCGGACGTGCCGCGCGCGCGGGTTCGGGTGTCCGCACTCGCCAGCCTCTGGCCCGAGCGCTCGTGTCCGCGTCCAGCTGGTCCCACCTGCCCGCCGATCTCGTGGCTGAGGTCGCCGGGGAACTCAATGTCCTCGAGCTGCTGCCCCTCGCCGATGAGGTCGGTGATCTGGTCGACGTCAGCGTGAAGGCGAACTTCCGCAGCCTCGGTCAGCGCTTCGCGAAGGCAACACCGGCAGTGGCCGCGGCCATCACCTCGGATTCCGATCTGCCCCGGCGACTACGTGCCGGTGGCGAGGTCACCCTCGAGGTTCCCGAGATCGGAGTCATCACCCTAGAACCCGATGACGTGATCATCACCGAGACGCCGCGCGAAGGGTGGGCTGTCGCCAGCGGCCAGGGCGAGACCATCGCGTTGGACCTCCACATCACCCCGGAACTCCGCCGCCTCGGCCTGGCCCGGGAAGCCGTGCGCATCATCGCCGAGGCACGCAAGGCCGCCGGCCTCGATGTCTCCGATCGGATCCGATTGCACTGGCGCAGTGACGAACCTGAGACCACTCAGGCACTCCAGGAACACGCCGACTACATCGCCGGCGAGGTCCTCGCCGTCGAGATGGGCGAGGATCATGGGCTGGAGGCTGAACCGCTGGGTGACGATCTCGCGCTCCGGCTCTCCCTAGAAGCGGTCAGTCCGAACTAGCCTCGCCCGCTCCAGCGTCACCGGCGGTGATCGCCGGCGTGGGGCCTGCGACGGATTCCTCGCGATTCGCCGCGCGTTCGAAATCGGCGAGTTGGGCCGCAATGTGGTCACGCAGAGCCGTGCGGTAGTTGCGCTCGAAGGTGCGCAGTTGGCTTACCTGGGCCTCCAGCGCGATGCGATCGGAATCGAGATCCGCCGTCACCGCTGCTGCCTTGGTCCGAGCATCGGACAGGATCGCGGCTGCTTCACTGCGAGCGTGCTCCACTGTCTCATCGGCTGTCCGCTGAGCGATCTCGAGGATCTTCAACGCCTGTTCCGAGGGAGCCTCGCCCGTCGCTGGGGCAGGGACCGGCGCCATGATCGAGGTAGTCTCGATCTCCGTCACGGATTCGACGACCTCGACGTCGTCATCGACCTCCGCTGTCTGGACGACGACCTCGTCGAACAGGGACACTTCCTCGACCGCGGCCACCTCCGGCTCGTCTGGAGTCACCACCGGTGCGGGCGCGGTCTCCTCGGCCGGCTTGGGGGGAGCCGACGGAGCCTTCGCACTCGCCGCCCGCTGCTCGGCCGCGAGAACGCGCGACTGCGCCTGGGTCAACTGAGCACGTAGGTCATCGTTCTCCGTGAGCAGTCGGCCGATCTCGGCCTCCACGACGTCGAGGAAGGAGTCGACTTCGTCCATGTCGTATCCGGTACGCATGCGCACGGTCGTGAACTGCTGGTTGTGGACATCGGTGGGGGTGAGAGCCATGTCGGTACTCCTAGGTGAAGGCGAGCGCCACGTTGATGAGGATCTGCACAGCGATGATGAGGACCAGGAAGGCAAGGTCGAATTGGATTCCGCCCAGTTTCAGCGGAGGGATGATGCGCCGGAGGAG
This sequence comes from uncultured Bifidobacteriaceae bacterium, assembly GCA_964626275.1. Lineage (GTDB taxonomy): Bacteria > Actinomycetota > Actinomycetes > S36-B12 > S36-B12 > M55B157. The sequence continues at coordinate 5,118 of CAZVCZ010000076.1, forward strand.
ACGCAGGGGCGGATCGGTGAGGCTGTAGATGATCTCGGCCAGCAGAAGAAGGGGTCCGCGAGGTTGCCATGAGCGCGCGAAGATCTGCACGAAATCGAAGACCAGGCGGCCGATGAGAACCAGCCAATACAGCCAGAGGACGGTTGCGATCACCTGACCGACCGCAGCCACCGCCTCATCCCCTCAATCTCAACCGTCGGGCCACGTGCGTCAGCCTCGACTGGAAACCTCGTTGTGCCGACCGGCTCTAGGACTGGTTGAAGAACCCGTTCTGAGCCAATTGCGCCCTCGCCTCAGCGCCGACGTCGACGTTGACCGGCGACAGCAGGAAGACCTTGTTGGTCACCCTCTCTATCGTGCCATGAAGGCCGAAGACCAACCCGGCAGCGAAGTCGACGATCCGCTTCGCGTCGCCATCCTCCATCTCGGTGAGGTTCATGATCACCGGGATTCCCTCGCGGAACTCCTCACCGATCCGACGAGCATCGTTGTAGGTATGCGGGTGGATCGTGGTGATGCGGTACAGGTCAGCGCCGAGCGAGGATGCCGCGCGGGTCGGAGTGGGGTCGTCCTCCATCGGGGGGAAGTCCCGCTCGCGACTGCTCGTGCGCTCCTCCCGGAACGTCCGCACAGAGGAGGGGGGCTCGGCGACGGTGACCGAGCGATATTCCGAGGCAGTAGACCGCCGAGGGGAGCGCCGTTCGCGTCGCTCGGGTTCCGCCTCCGGCTCGTCGTAATCGTCGACCTGCGAATCTCGGTAGAGGTCGTCGTCCTCGACGAGGCCCAGATACACCGCCATCTTGCGCATCGAGCCTGCCATGGTCTGCCTTTCAGGTTGTCGTGAGGCCGTATCGGGGCTCAGACATGGGCCCGCTGCCTCCTGACGCTACCGGAGAATCGACCGACTCCCGAGGATCGCGGAGCCGACACGAAGGTGTGTCGCACCCTCGGCCACCGCCTCCTCGAGGTCTCCGCTCATTCCCCCGGAGATCCATGTCGCGTCCGGATGATCCGCCCGGATGAGTTCGGATACCGCTCTCAATCGCTCGAAGGCTCCCCGCGTCGACCCCTCGAGGGGGGCCACCCCCATGACGCCGCGCAGGCGCAGGCCCGGCGATCCCGCGATTTCGTCGGCAAGGTCGCGCGCGATGGTCGGGGTCGCACCCCCTCGCCCGGTCGTCGGCTCGGCATCGAGGGACACCTGCACCAGGCACCCCAGCGGCCGCTCCTCCGGCGACCCCATCCGTTCACGGGACAACACTGCCACCACTTTGGACCGGTCGATCGACTGGACGACATCAGCATGCCGCGCCACCAACCGGGCCTTATTCGACTGCAGCTGACCGATGAAGTGCCAGGTCAGGTGCTCATCGGCCAACTGCTGCTGCTTATCCGCCAGATCGCCGGCCTTGTTCTCGCCGACCTCACGCACCCCGAGTTCCGCGAGCACGCGAAGGTCGTCCACCGGCCACGTCTTCGTCACCACGATGAGATGGACGTCTTCGCGATCACGTCCTGCCGCCTGGCACGCCGCACTGATGCGCTCCTCGGTCTGGCCCAGTCCCCGCTGAATCTGCTCACGGCGAGCCAGTCCGACGCTCATCCCCCGCTCCGGGAGTCGGGGTTGCGGAGCACGATGGCGCCCGCCTGTCGGCCGGTGACCCCATCGCGGCGGTAGGAGAACAGTCGAGGGTCTTCGAAGGTACAGCCGGGAATGATCTCCACGTCACTGTCGTGGTGAGCCAACTGCTCAGCGACTGCGGCCACGACGTCGACCGCGGGGGTGTCCCAGCGAGTGGTGGCGAAGGCTGCCGGCGCACTGGCTGTCACTTCGGCGCGCACATCCTCTCCGACCTCGTAGCACCCCGGACAGATCGCCGGGCCGATCCACGCGTGTATCCGGCCTGTCGAGCCGTGCTGGCGCAACTGCGCGATCGTGGCATCCACGACGCCGGCCACCACCCCCCGCCATCCCGAATGCACTGCGGCGATCCAGCCATCGTCGGTGGCGAGCACCACGGGAACGCAATCGGCGACCTGGGTGACCAGCGCAACACCGGCGATGTCGGTGATGAGGCCATCGGCACGGGGAGGTGCCTCCACCTCTCCTCGCGCTCGGTCGATGACCGCGACATCACTGCCGTGGACCTGCTCCATCGTCACCAGGTAGGTGTAATCCGAAAGATCGAGGGTCCGGGCTAGCAGTCGACGGTTCTCGTCGACTGACCCCGGGTCGTCCCCGACATGGCGCCCCAGGTTCGCCTGGTCATAGGGGCTCGCACTCGCCCCCTGCATCCGATCGGTGAAGACCCACTCCGCGATCTGGCCGCCGACCGCGCGGCGGCCGCGAGCGAGCACCCCCATGTCGGCTGGCCGCCGCTTCCTACTTCAAGAAATCAGGAACGTCGAGATCATCGCCGCCATCGACGTCATCGAATACGATCCGACGGGGCTCGGGGTTGACGCGCTTGGGTTCTGGTGCCGGCTCAGGGGTCACCGGGATCGAGGGCTTGCCCTCTGAGTCCGCGGAAGCCACGGCCGCGGCTATCGGAGTCTCATCCGCCACCTTCCGGGTCACCGGCTGGCTGCGCCGTGTCGGCGGTGTCCCGCCGTCGAACCCCGCGGCGATCACGGTAACTCGGACCTCGTCGGCGAGCGTGTCATCGATGACGGCGCCGAAGATGATGTTGGCGTCCGGGTGGGCCGCATCGGACACCAGGCGCGCCGCCTCGTTGATCTCGAACAGGCCCAGATCGCTGCCACCCGAGACGCTGAGCAGGACTCCGTGCGCCCCCTCGATGCTGGCCTCGAGAAGCGGCGAGGAAATCGCTCGCTCGGATGCTTCGATGGCACGCTCTTCGCCCCGAGCGCTGCCGATTCCCATCAGGGCGGAGCCCGCCCCCGACATCACGCTCTTCACGTCGGCGAAGTCGAGGTTGATCAGGCCCGGGGTGGTGATCAAGTCGGTGATGCCCGATACACCCTGCAACAGGACGTGATCTGCCTGTCGGAAGGCATCGATGACGCTGATGTTGCGATCGGCCAGACTGAGTAGTCGGTCGTTGGGGATGACGATGAGGGTGTCGACCTCCTCGCGCAGGTTCTCCACGCCGATCTCAGCCTGCGTCGATCGACGGCGACCCTCGAACCCGAACGGACGGGTGACGACACCGATGGTGAGAGCACCGAGTCCGCGTGCGATGCGTGCGACCACGGGCGCGCCACCGGTTCCGGTGCCACCGCCTTCACCAGCGGTGACGAAGACCATGTCGGCGCCCCGAAGGACCTCCTCGATCTCCTCGGCGTGGTCTTCTGCGGCCTGCCGCCCGACATCGGGATCGGCTCCGGCTCCTAGGCCCCGGGTGAGGTCCCGGCCGATGTCCAGCTTCACATCGGCGTCGCTCATCAGCAGAGCTTGAGCGTCGGTGTTGATCGCTACGAACTCCACGCCTTTCAGGCCCACGTCGATCATGCGGTTGACGGCGTTGACTCCGCCGCCGCCGATGCCGACGACCTTGATGACGGCCAGATAGTTCTGCGGTGCGGCCACGAGCGCATCCCTTCGCAAGACCGGGCACGTCTGCCCGGCCAGTCTCCTTCACGCACGAATCTCAATCTCAGGTAGAGATCTAGACTTTCGGGCGCTTCTCGTGGTGGCAAGGGTAGGCATCCGCTTGTGGGGAGTGCAAGCCGCCACGCGGTCAGGCGCACGGGTGGGCCTATC
>CAZVCZ010000077.1:0-8321 GCA_964626275.1 uncultured Bifidobacteriaceae bacterium
CCGAACCGGAACACCTGTACGAATTAGATCATGGAACACAAGCTCGTGTCAAGCACCTGGCACGAGAAATTCTCAATATTCGCAATATTTTTCGATGATGACCCCTGTCAAGGCAGCGACCAATCGATGGGGTCAGTTCCGAGCTCCATCAGTGCCTCATTCGCCCGCGAGAAGGGCCGCGAACCGAAGAACCCACGGTCGGCAGACATCGGACTCGGATGCGCGCTGGCGATGATGGGGGTCTCCCCCAGCATCGGTTCGAGCGACTGCGCATCACGGCCCCACAGGATGGCCACCATCGGTGCATCGGCTCGAGCCACGAGTCCATCGATCGCCGCGGCGGTGATCTCCTCCCAGCCTCGTTTTCGGTGGCTGCCGGGCTCCCCCGCCTGCACGGTGAGTACTCGGTTGAGCAGCATGACACCCTGCGACACCCACGGCCCGAGATCGCCGTTCGTCGGCTTCGGCACACCGAGATCGTCGACGAGTTCACGATGGATATTCGCGAGACTCCGCGGGAGCGGTCGCACTCCCGGATCGACGGAAAATGACCACCCGACCGCGTGGCCCGGGGTCGGATAGGGATCCTGGCCCACGATCAGGACCCGCACATCGGGAAGCGGCGTGGAGAAGGCGCGCAGGATGTTCGACCCTGCGGGTAACCATGGGCGACCCGCCGCGGTCTCGGCACGAAGAAACTCACCGAGCGAGGCCAAGGTGTCTCGATGTCCATCGAGCACGGGAACCCAGCTGGGGTGAACGAGTTCCTCGAGCGGCTGGGCCATGGGCGACAAACTAGCCGGGTTCGCCCAGCACCTCAGGCGCGCGTTCGATCAGCGCAGCCACGAGGATGTCGACGGCGATGGGCGGCTGCTCGGGATGGACCACGCCGATCGTGCGACCGAGGTGGTGATCGGCGATCTCCACGAACCGCACTCCAGGTCGATCCTCGATCGCCATCTGGGGGACGATCGTGACACCAAGACCCGCGGCGACGAATCCGAGCGCGACGTGGAAGTCATCCGTCCGCAGCACGGGTCGAGGACTGAACCCCGCGGAGGCTGCGGCGGCCAGAAGACCGCGGTCGGCAGACGGATCCGCGATGCGCGACAGGATCCAACCCTCATCGGCGTAATCAGCGAGACGAACAGGGAGCCCACCACTCCCGGAACCACTCGCGTCGGGCACGGCGAGCAGATACCGATCCCACCCGAGCGTGCGCACCCGCCAACCTTCAGGGATCGGCAGGGGGTCGGCTCCGTCGTTGTAGACAAGCGCGACGTGAAGCGCGCCGGTGTCGATATCGGCAAGCAGGTCGATGGTTTCCGCTTCGCGCAATTCGATGCGCACCGTCGTTCGTCGTCGCACCTCACCGATCGCTTCGGGCAGCAGCAGGGCCCCGGCGCTGGAAAAGGTTCCGACCCGCATCGTGGCGACTCCGGCGGACGCGAGCCCGCGCACCTCGGTGATGGCTGACGCGAGTCGATCGAGGACTCCCTCCGCCTGGATGACGAGCAACTTGCCGAGGTCGTTGAGGTGGGCACCCCTCGGCCCACGATCGACCAACGCTGCACCGACCACGGCCTCGAGGGTGTCGAGGTGGTGGGCGATGGTGGGCTGGGAGACCGAGAGCAGGCGGGCCGCCCCTGCGAGGGAGCCTGTCTGGCCAATGGCGAACAGCACCCCGAGTTGGCGCAGATCGACACGGGAATCGAATACCCCGTATCGAAGGTCGAGAGCGCCCGACGATTTCTCCATACTGCATATGTTACTCATCACGGATAATCGCCCTTCTCTTTGTCACTGATCCACTTCATGCTGGTGCCATGAGGCGTGACCTGGCGAAGTCCGCTGCACCGGCTGTACAACCGGTGCCGCTGCTGGGCGCCGCAGCTCATGACCGGGCGCCCTATGCCGAGGCGCTGCAGCGTCACGCCCGCATGATCGAGGTTCGTGCAGCCGTCCCCGGACACGTCGCCGATGCAGCTCGAGGGGTGCACGACCTCCTCGGTGGCGCCCTGGCCCTGGATATTCCCCCGCTGACCGACGGCATCGATGCCGACCCTCACGCTGGCGTCACTCCTCTCGACGAGGCCCGAGCACTCGCAGCCGACGCCTGGGGGGCACGCACCACCTGGTTCCTCACCAACGGCGCCAGCCAGGGAAACCTCACCGTGTGCCTCGCGCTCCGATCGCGGTGTGCGGGGGTCGACACCGGGCACGTCGTCACCGTCCGGTCGATGCATTCCTCCGTCACCGACGGCATGGCGCTGGCCGGACTGAGTCCACATTCGGTGATGCCCCATGTCGATGCGGTCCGCGGCATCGCCCACTCCATCACCCCGGGAGAACTCGATGAGGCGCTTCGTCAATCTCCCGACGCCCTCGCCGCCTGGGTGGTGAGCCCTACCTACTTCGGCGCTGTCGCCGATATTGCCGGTCTCGCCCAGGTGGCCCATGAACACGGCCTTCCGTTGATCGTCGACGAAGCATGGGGCGCGCACTTCGGTTTCCACCCCTCGCTCCCGGTGAACGCACTACGGCAGGGCGCCGATCTCGTCGTCTCCAGCACCCACAAACTCGGCGGCAGCCTCGGCCAATCCGCCATGCTGCACCTCGGCCACGGGCCCTGGGCGGATGAGCTCGCAGGCGGTATCGAACGTGCACTCCGCACGACATCGTCCACCAGCGAATCGTCCCTGCTGATCGCCGGCCTAGACCTCGCTCGTCGCGATCTCGTGACGCGTCAGGACGCCATCGGACACAGCATCGACACACTCGACCGGGTGCGTGCGGCCCTGCGCCACGATTCCCGCTACACCATTCCCACCGATGAGTTGCTCGACCCGGTTCTCGGCGAACCGTCGATCGCCGCGGTCGACCCGATGCGACTCGTGGTGGACACCCGGGGAACCGGACTGAGCGGACACGAGGTCCGCCATCGGCTCTTTCACGATCACGGCATCCAGGTGGAGATGTCCACCGACGCTGTCATCGTCGCGCTCATCGGCGCCGGTAGCCGCCTCGACGCCGAGGCCCTCATCGCCGGCTTCGACGCGATGCCCCACGGTGAGCAGCATCCGCCCACGATTCACGCACTCCCCGAACCAGGACCGCGCACGATGGACCTGCGAGAAGCGACGATGGCGGCCACCGAGATCGTCGATGCCGCCAACGCCGTGGGCCGCATAAGTGCGGATTCCCTCGCCGCCTATCCACCGGGCGTGCCCAATATCCTTCCCGGCGAGGTCGTCACCGACTCAGCCGTCGCCTTCCTCCAGGCCAGTGCGCAGGCACCGCACGGCTATGTCCGCGGCGCTCTCGACCCCGGCGTCACCCGGTTGCGCGTGGTGCGCTGAAGAGCGCCTCACTCCGACTGTTCATCCGCCTCGCCCTGAGCCTCCATCTCCGCGAGGAACTGCTCGACCTGGGCGGCAATCTCGTCACCCGAGAGCAATTCGGAGGAGGCTCGCTCCTGCATCTGGCGAGCCTGGTCGTACTGCCCCTCGAGCGCGGAGAGTACGGCAGCGAATTCCTCGGACTGCTCCACCTGAGCAGAGATCTCAGCCTCGGCGCGCTCCGCTGGTGGTACGAGAGCGGATGTGTCGATGCGCAGCCCGGTCGACTTCTCCAATGCGTCCAGCATCGTGATGGCAGCACGGGGATAGTCGACCTGCGTGAGGTAGTGCGGCACATGTGCGGCGATGCCGATGCAGTCGTGGCCCTCTTGGCCAAGTCGCAATTCCAGCAGGCCACTCATATGACCGGGAACCTGCAGGGTGCCCAGCAGTGATTCCTCTGCGGGCAGCAACCGGGGATCGCTGCCGTGCACCGTGGCGCCGAGGGGTCGCGTATGCGGCGTCGGCCAGGGTACGCCCGAGAGTCCGACCATGAGATCGATGCCGTGGCCCTCGACGATATCGGTCACCGCGGCAATGAATCGTTGCCACTGATAGTCCGGTTCAGGGCCGGTGAGCAGCCAGAACCGACGGCCATTCATGTCCGTGACCTCGTACAACCCGATCTGGGGCCAGTCCACGGACTCGAAGTGATCGGTCACGTAGGTCAATGATGGACGGCGGGCGCGGTAGTCGACGAGTTCATCGGGATCGAATTCCACGAGCAGTCGCGCCGAGTCGCCCTTGATCGCGCGAACCGCATGCTCGGTGGCTTGCCCGGCATCGAGGAAACCGGTGAAGGCATGAACACACACCAGAGGAGCGTCGGCATCACCCCAGGACGGAGTGCCGAACCAACTGATCAACTCCTGCGGATCGCGCATGCCTCCATGCAATCACGCGACCCGGAGTGATGCCTCAGGACTCCCCGTCAGTGGCGGGAGCATCCGTCACCGGCTTGCCACCGTGCGTGCGTTGCCGGGTCCGCTTCGCCGCCGGCTTCTTCTCGGCAGTCGACTGAGCAGCGGGCTTCTTCTCGGCCGGCTTCTTGGCCGCAGCCTTCTTCGCCGGGGCCTTCTTCGCCGCAGACTTCTTCGCCGGGGCCTTCTTCGCCGCCGGTCGAAGATCCGCCGGGGTCGGCGGTTTCGCTGTCTGCTCACCCGACTCGTCTGCTGGCACGTCTCCTGGCTCGCTGTCTGACTCTTCGTCTGTTTCGCTCGCTGCCGCCGCGGCTGCCGTCGCAGCCTCACCGGCGGTGCGGGCCATCGTCCCGGCGACGCGCTGCGCCTCATGAGCCGCCTGCTTGACCGTCGCTCCCGCGACATCCGCCGCATCCGCCACCGCAGCGCCTGCTGCCGCTGCCGTCCCTGAGACGACATCGGCGGAGTTGCCGCTGGAGCCGACGGTCTCAGCCGCACGATGCGCTACATCGGACACCGAACGAGCGGCGGTGTCCGCCACGGTGGCTGCCGTGGCTGCCGCCTGGGAGACACCGGCCGCTGCTGTCCCGGCCGCCTGACCGAAACCCTGGGCCCAGGCATCGGCCTGACGACCCACCTCGCTCGCTTCACGATGGCGGCGCCAGGCCACCACTCCGGCCGCGGCACCCGCAAAGGCCACCGCCGTCAAGAGCGCCTTCTTCATCGCCATCACCTACGTCCTCTCACGTCACCACCGGAATCTTCGTCCGACCAGACCGTAGCAATCCTCGACGATCTTCACCGGCTGTCGGGTGAGCTCTTACGGCGCAACACCGCGGTGAACAGCTCCTGAGGGCCCGATCCGGCGAGGAAGGCCCCCCGCTCAGGTTCGGGGAGAGACACCACGTGCTCACAGACCGCCATCCAGGCGCCCCCGACCGCACGGGTCAGCGTTGCTGCCACGGCGCCGGAGATCGCCGAACCCGCCACCGCTCCTCCAGGCACGAACTTCAGCAGGGAACTCACCAGGTAGCGGCCCGCCATGGTGGCCCCGCCGGTCAGCACGGTCGACGCGATCGCCGCCATCGCCTTGGAGCGTGAGGCCGGAAGACCGTAGGCGGCGGTGATCCGGGCGATCATGGCGACCTGGGTGGGCACGAGCAAAGCCGCGTCCGAGAAAGGGATGGGTGTGGCTCCCACCCCGGCGGCGATCCCCACCGAGGCATGGATCACCCGTCGGGCTGCCTGTTTTTTACGCTCCCGGTCGAGGATCTGGGCAGCGGTGAGCGCGGCCGTCGCGACCTCCGGGACCACCTGATAGGTCGCATCGAGCAGGTGGTCGAGGCCGAAGGCATGACCTCCGGTGAACGGATCGTCGACGGCATTGGTGAGCACCATCCGACCGGCCGGTCGTAGCGGCAATCCGCGCGCCTCGATGTAGTCAGCAAACTCCTGCGCCTGCGGATGGACGACACCATCGCGCTGCGGAACCTGTGAGAGCACACCGATCACCGGAAGACCCATGTCGGCGAGCGCCCGGACGAAAGACTCCTGCGGGACCTCGAATCGCCGGTCCGACCAGCGCACGAGGTACCAGACGGCATGGATCTGCTGATCGAACGGCAGCGCGCGGTGATCGGTGACCAGGCGACGCAGGCCGTCGAGGATGACATCGCCCGACGTGCCGGTCTCGAAGCCCTCGGAGTCATAGAGACCGAACAGGCCGCCCGGGTGCCGGTGGTACTGCAGGCCCTTGGTGACCGGCTGACCCATACCGGTCTCGGCCACCTCGCTGCCGAAGATGGCATTGACCAGGGTCGACTTGCCCGAGCCGGTCTTGCCGAAGACGGCGAGGTTGAAGCAGCCGAGGTCGGCGAACGCCTCGTCGAGGCGCCGCGTGAAGAGTTCGGCCACCCCGAGGCGGTCGAGGTCTCCGGGGATCTTCCCAGAATCAGGGGTTCGCTCAGGTCCTGCCATAACGCAACGGTAGGTCACCTGCGGTTACCGTGGATACATGAAGAGCGCCACGAGGGTCATCGCTGCGATCACAGCGGTGGCGATGCTCACCGCCACGATCGCGGGCGGTGCCTTCCTGGCCCTCGGCGGACTCGATCGTGTGCGTGATGCCGCGATCACCGATGTTCCGGCCGAGTATCGAGGGGTCATCCTCGATGCGGCCGAGCGATGCCCCTCGGTTCCCCCGGAGATCCTCGCCGCGCAACTGGCCTCGGAGAGCGCCTGGGATCCCTCCGCCACGAGCCCGGTCGGCGCCGAAGGATTGGCCCAGTTCATGCCGGACACCTGGGCTCAGTACGGCCTCGACGGCGACGGCGACGGGGTCGCCGACGTGTGGAATCCAATCGACGCGATCCATTCCGCCGCGGCGCTCAACTGCGTCAATTCACGCCTCGTCGCCGAGGTGTCCGGAGACCGGCTCCTGAACACCTTGGCGGCCTACAACGCCGGCTTCTCCGCCGTGGTGCGCTACAACGGGATCCCGCCATTTCCCGAAACTCAGGAATACATCGAGCGGATCCTGCGTCGCGCGCAGTCCATCGATCTCTCCACGACGGCCCGCGTCTGAGCTCAGGCTCGCGGATTGCCTGCCATATCGGAGTTGGCGCGAGCGCGAGCGACGAGATCGGGAACGACGGCGCCCAACTCAGCTGGTTCCCAGCGGGCATCCTTGCTCGCCGTCGGACCCTTGACCCACGCTTCTGCGACGCCGATCTCGCCTCCCGCAACGGTGAAGACCCGCCCCGTCACATCCGCTGACTCCGGGCTGCCCAGCCAGACCACGAGCGGGGAGATGTTGGCAGGATCGAAGACATCGAAGGCCTCCGATTCCGCACCCCCGGTGGACTCCTCCATGAGACCCATGAGGTTCTCCGTCATCCGGGTGCGCGCGATGGGGGCGATGGCGTTCGCGGTGACGCCGAGCCGGCCGAGTTCGTCGGCGAGGATGATCGTGAACGTCGCGAGTCCGGCTTTCGCCGCACCGTAGTTCGCCTGGCCGATATTGCCGAAGATGCCTGAGGGTGACGACGTGTTGATGATCCGTGCGTCATTGGTTTCGCCCGCTTTGGCACGTGCGCGCCAGTAGTCGACCGCATGGCGGCTCACCGCGAAGGTGCCGCGCAGGTGGACGGCAATCACCGAGTCCCACTCCTCGGGGGTCATGTTGACGAACATGCGGTCGCGCAGGATGCCGGCGTTGTTGACCACGACATCGAGCCCGCCGAAGGTGTCCAGGGCCGTATCGATCAGCGACTTCGCACCGTCCCACTCGGCGACGTTGTCGGTATTGGCGACAGCTTCGCCTCCCATGGCCACGATCTCGTCGACGACCTGCTGGGCTGGACCGGCATCCGATCCTGAACCGTCGGTGGCGCCACCGAGGTCGTTGACCACGACCTTCGCCCCTTCACGAGCGAAGGCGAGGGCGTGCTCACGCCCGATTCCCCGACCCGCTCCCGTGATGACCACGACACGTCCAGCGCAGATTCCCGTCATTCCGCGTACGCTACCCATCATCAATTCTTCAGACGCAACGCCCCGGGTGCTCTTCGTATGCACGGGGAACGCGACGCGTTCGGTCATTGGCGCTGCCCTGCTCCGCCAGGAGCAACCGGAGTGGTCGATCGACTCCGCGGGCACCTTCGCGATCCCCGGCCTGCCCTCCAGCGTCCGCACACTTGCTGCGCTGGAGTCAGTCGGCGTGGCAGCTCCCGGCCATCGCAGCGCGACCTTGAGTACCCATCATGTCGAGGCCGTCGATCTTGTCATCGGCTTCGAACTCGATCACGTCCGCTACATCCGGCGCCGCTTTCCGCAGGTAGCCGATAGAACAGCAACCCTGAGACGACTTGCCGCGCACGACGTCGACCCCTGGTCCCTGCCGTCCGGATTGGACGAGGAATCCCTCGAGGACTGGATGGTCACAGAGGATCCCGCGGGTGGCGATGTCGACGTGTTCGTCGATTGCGCGCAGAGCATCGCAGCG
>CAZVCZ010000078.1:0-8272 GCA_964626275.1 uncultured Bifidobacteriaceae bacterium
CCCTCATCGAAGGGGTGCTCGACGACGGCACCATGGTGGAGTTGCACGCGAAATGGGCACCCAACATCGTCGTGGCACTCGGCCGACTCGGTGGTCGCACCGTCGGTGTCGTGGCCAATAATCCGCTCCGCCTCGGTGGCTGCCTGGATTCCGCGAGTGCGGAGAAGGCCTCAAGATTCGTGCGGATGTGCGACGCGCTCGCCGTGCCCCTCGTCGTCCTTGTCGACGTTCCCGGTTACCTCCCGGGTGTCGGACAGGAATGGGACGGCGTCGTGCGGCGCGGCGCGAAACTCCTGCACGCCTTCGCCGAATGCGTTGTGCCGCGCGTCACCGTCGTCACCCGGAAGGCGTATGGCGGTGCCTACGTCGCGATGAACTCCTCCTCCCTCGGGGCCACCCGTGTCTTCGCGTGGCCCGACGCCGAGGTTGCCGTCATGGGTTCGGTCGCCGCGGTGCGCATCCTGCACCGACGACGCCTCGCGGAGGCGACAGATGAGGAGACCAGGGCACAACTCGAACTCGAACTCGCCGCGGAGCATGAGGTGATCTCCGGCGGTATCGGTCGGGCCCTCGACATCGGTGTCGTCGACGAGATCGTCGAACCCCGGGACACTCGCCGGCGCCTCGCCCAGGTCCTCCTCGACACCCCCGGGGTGCGCGGGGCCCACGGGAACATCCCGCTGTAGCCGTCGGAGTCCGTCAGATCACGTGGTGCAGCACCCGCACCGGTGTGTCGCTCGTCGCCACCCGATAGGGCTCGAGTTCGATATCCCAGGCCTCCCCCAGCAGATGGGCCAAGCCATCGGCGAGATCGACCCCGTGGTCACGGGAGGCAGCGATCACCGCACGGACACGATCCTCGTGCAGGTAGATGTCCCCGTGCACTCCCGTGGTGGCACGGAACAGACCGAGGGTGGGCGTATAGGCATAGCGCTCACCGTCTCGCTCCGCTCCCGGATCCTCGGTGACCTCGAACCACGTGTCGGGCATGACCCGCAGCGCCGAGACGAGCCGTGCCCCGGTGCCGGGCGCACCACGCCAGGCGGCGATCGCCCGCTGGGATCCCGGCGCCACCGGCTGGGGCGAGAAATCGAGTTCGGGGGCCTGCACCGCGAGTACATCGCGCACGGCCCAGACCACGTGCGGAATGACAGCCCGCGGCACTGAATGCAGCATGAGAACGCCGTACGCGGACGGCTGAGGGATCGACGACATGGTCACCTCCGATCGAGTGTCGCCTTCCCCTGCGTCCTCGATCCGCGTGTGACCTAGCCAAAGGATAGCCTGTCCACGTGCCGAATGCGCTCCGCCGGCGTTCTGGGGCCCGGGATCTCGCGCTCATCGCCTCCTTCACCGGCCTCATCTCCGTGCTGGGGCTGCCCGGCGCGATCACGGTCTTCGGCAATGCCGTTCCCCTTACCCTGCAGACCCTCGGGGTCATGTTGGCCGGCTCGATCCTCGGTCCACGCCGGGCCATGGCCTCAGTCGCGGTGTTCCTGGTCCTCGTCGCTCTCGGCCTGCCGTTGCTCGCCGGGGGCCGCGGGGGGCTCGCTGTCTTCGCCGGCCCCAGCGTGGGCTACCTCCTCGGCTGGGTGCTCGGGGCGGGCACCATCGGGTGGTTGGTCGCTCGACGCCTTCCCCAATACCCGCTGTGGTGGGGGGCGCTGGCCAATGCGATCGGCGGAATCGGGGTCGTCTACGCCATCGGCATCCCCCTCCAGGCACTCATCACCGGCACTTCGGGCCTCGTCGCCACCGCCGTGGCCGCGGCGGTCTACCTCCCCGGTGATGTGATCAAGGTCGTCATCGCCACGGGAACGGCAGCCGGGGTCCATCGCGCGTATCCCGGGCTGATCACTCGCCCGTGACGTCCAAGACTCCGGCGATCCACCCGTCGATCCTCGCGGCCCATCGGGCGATGCGCGAGGGCAGATCCTTCCTCGCCGCACCCGCAACGATCGATCCCGCCACCGTGGATCACCTGACCGGCCAACTGCCGCCAGGACACCTCGGCGTCTTCAGTTCCGGATCCACCGGAGAGCCGCGGTGCATCAGCCGAACCTGGGAATCCTGGACATCGAGTTTCGCCACCGCTGACGCCCTCTTCGCTGTCGACGACGGCGAAACCGTCGGACTCCTCGGACCCTGGACATCCACGATGGTTCTGTTCGCCGCCATGCACGCCTTGAACTCAGGAGCGACGCCACTCGCGGGCACTCCCGGTGAACTCAGCCGAGTAGGCGATCTCCGGGTGGTCCATGGCGTCCCGACAGCAGCGTCGACCTATCTCGATCGAATCAGCGAGCGCCGATGGTCTCCCCCGAGACTGCTCGTCACCGCGGGCGCCACCGCGCCAACCGAGTTGTGGCACACAGCTGACCACCTCGGCATCGACATGGTGGAGTACTACGGCGCAGCGGAACTCTCCTTCGTCGGCGCCCACCGTGAACCCGGCAGATTCGACACTGTTCCGGATGTGAAGATCGAGATCCGGGACACCGTGATCTGGGTCTGCTCGCCGTACCTCGCCGATGGCTATCTCGCCGGTGCCGAGGGCGCCCTGCTCCGCGATGGCGACTGGGCCAGCGTGGGTGATCATGGAACGCTCGATGACCAGGGCCGACTCCATGTCTCCGGCCGCGGCGACACCGCGGTCACCACCGCTGGTCACACGGTCCTGGTCGAGGATGTCGAACGGGCTCTCGCAGCAATTCCCGGGGTGCACGAGATCGCCGTCCTCGGCCTTCCTCACGATTCACTGGGAGAGGTGCTCGCCGCGGCATTCGTCGCCGACGTCGACACCGGGCAACTGCGAGCCGCGTCCCAGGATCTCCCGGGTCCGATGCGACCACGGGCCTGGTTCCCCATGTCGGCTCTCCCCCGAACGGCGAATGGGAAGATCGACCGAGTCCGACTGCGCACGGAGGTGACCCGGTGATCGATCAGCGCACACCCGTCATCATCGCGGCACGGCGCACCCCGATCACCACGTCCGGTCGAGGGCTTGCCCGCCTCACCGCCACCGATCTCGCCGCGCAAGTTCTGTCCGACCTGCGCTCGACTCTTCCCGAGAGAATGCCTGCGCCGGAGGATGTGATCATCGGTATGGCTCGCGGCCCCGGCGGCAATCCCGCACGCGTGGCCACCCTCGCCGCAGGCTGGCCGAACACGACTCCCGCGGTCACCATCGATCGACAGTGCGGCGCCGGACTCGACGCCCTCTGCCTCGCCGCCGCCGAGATCGGTTCCGGGCAGGCCGGGGTGGCCATCGCCGGAGGAGCCGAAAGTGCGAGCAGGGCGGAACCGGGGCGCTCTCCCTTCGCCCCCGAATCCCTCGGCGATCCCGACATGGGTCCCGCCGCAGAAGATCTCGCCGCGCACCGCGGGATCACACGAACCCGCCAAGATGACTACGCCCTGCGCTCCCATCAGCGAGCGATGCTCGCCCAACACGAGGGTCGCTTCAACGCGGAACTTGTCAGCGTGCCGAACGGTGTCGACGATGAGGTGGTCGCCCGAGACGACCGGCCACGATCCATGCGATCCGAATTGCTCGAGCGGATGCCCCCCGCATTCGTCGAGGGAGGGAGCGTCACCGCCGGGAACTCCTGCCCCGTCAGCGATGGCGCTGCTGCGGTCGTGATGGTCAGCGAGAGCATCCGGGCGACACTGTCGCTGCCGGGACTAGCGATCCTGGGGTGCGCCAGAGCCGGCGTCGATCCGCGATGGCCCGGCCTCGGCCCTGTCCCTGCCGTGCGAGAGGTATGCGCACAGACCGGTATCGGTGTCGATGAACTCGACCGCATCGAGATCACCGAGGCCTTCGCCGCCCAGGTTCTCGCAGTGCTCGACGAGCTTCACATCGCCGAGGATGATCCTCGTGTATGCGCCGATGGCGGGGCGATCGCACTCGGTCATCCGTGGGGAGCATCTGGCACCGTATTGGCCGTGCGACTGTTCTCGGCACTGCGCTCACTGTCCACTCCCGGGCGCCGGGCACGTGGGCTGGCGACCTGCGCCATCGGGGGCGGTCAGGGGATCGCCATGATCGTCGAATGGATCGAACCATGATCGAGTTCGATCACGTCGGACATTCCTTCGGCGAACGACGGGTCCTCGAGGACATCACCTGCACGCTCACGGAATCCCGGATCGGCATCATCGGCGCCAACGGTTCGGGCAAGTCCACGCTGGCCCGCATGATCAACGGATTGGTGCACCCCGATGAGGGCACGGTCCTCGTCGATGGACTCGATCCCGCGCGTCAGGGACGCCAGGTGCGCCAACGGGTGTCCTTCATCTTCTCCGATCCCGATGCGCAGATCGTGATGCCGACCGTGGGAGAGGACATCGCGTTCTCCCTGCGTCGCCGATCACTCAATGCGGAAGAGACGCGCGAACGCACCAACGCCGTCCTCGAACTGGTGGGGCTGGACGGCTATGTCGACCACCCCGCCCATCTGCTGTCCAGCGGACAGAAGCAGCTGCTGGCGCTGGCCACGGTCCTGGTCACAGAGCCCAGCATCCTGGTGTGCGATGAGCCGACGACGCTCCTCGATCTTCGCAACACCCGCGAGATCGCCGAACTCCTGCAGGCGCTCCCGCAGCAGATCATCCTCGTGACCCACGATCTCGACCTGATCAGCGACTACGACCGTGTCCTCGTCATCGATCAGGGCCGGATCGTGGCGGATGGAGCCGGCGCTGAGTCCTGCGGGTTCTACCGGGACCTGCTGGGAGTGCCATGATCAGCGTCTACCAGCCGGGCTCCTCCCTCGTGCATAGGACCCCCGCGGGTCTGAAGTTGCTCGCGCTCCTCGGATTCACCACGGCGCTATTGATCTGGCGGTCCCCGATCACCGTCGGCATCGGGACTCTCGTGGTCCTGATCGGCTTCGCCTTCGCCGGATTCGGCATCCGCACCCTGATCGCGTCGGTGTGGCCACTTCGCTGGATCGTGTTGGTCCTCGTGCCCTTCCAGTGGTGGCTGGGCGGCTGGCGTTCCGCAGTCGCCATCGTGGGCACCTTGATCTTGGCCGTCGCCGCCGCCGCGCTGGTCAGCCTCACGACGCGCATGACCGATCTGCTCGATGTACTCGATCGCGTGCTTGCGCCGCTGCGATTCATTCGCGTCGACCCTGAACGGATCAGTCTGCTCATCGCCCTCTCCATTCGGGTCGTGCCCGTCATGGTGGACCTCATGCACGACGTGCGGGACGCCCGCAGGGCTCGGGGCACCGAACGCAGCTTGCGCGCGCTGGCAACCCCGATGGTCGTGCGCACCGTCGGCTACTCACAGCGGCTCGGCGACGCCCTCGTCGCTCGCGGGCTCGACGACTGATCAGGGTGCTCGGCTGGCCAAGCGCCCCGGAGTCTCCGGGTCATCGAAGGCCGCCACCGTCGCCTCGGTCTCGACCGCCAGGGCGGTCTCGATCACGGACTGGTCGATGCGCACGAGAGCGGACTTCAGGTCCCGGACACTGCGCTCAGGGAGCTCGGCGAGCCGAGTCGCGAGGGCGATCGAAGCATCGACGACGGCTTCATCCGGCACAACCTGATAGACGATCCCCCACTCTTGCAGATCGGCCACGTCGATTCGTTCTCCGAGGAGAAGCAGTTCACGTGCCTTGAAATCCCCCACGATCCGCGGAAGCAGTGCGGTGACCGCCCCGGTGGGAAACAATCCGAGGCTCATCTCCGGGAAGAATCCCTTCGCCGAATGGCCAGCGACGACGAGATCGGCATTGAGGACCCACTCCAGCCCGCCACCCACAGCCCAGCCGTGGACACCAACGACGACGGGACACCGTCCGGCGATCATCAATCGGGTGACATCCTGCAACCGATCGACAAAGGCACGATTCGCCTGCGGCCCTGCGGTGTGCGAGGCCGAGTCATGCAGGTCGTCTCCCGCACAGAACGCCCGACCCGCCCCGGTCAGCACGATGGCCCGGACACTGCCATCGCCCTGGGCATCGGCGAGGGCGTCGCACAGCCCCTCCACGAGTGCCGGGGTGATCGCATTGAGCCGCTCCGGCCGATTCAAGGTGATGACCCGGACCGCACCGGCATCCTCGGTGAGAACAACGTCCGTACTCATCTGCGAATCACCCGCCTCGTCTTCCCTTCTGTGCGGGGCAGTGTCCCATGCTCGAGAACCGTCACGATTGCGGTCACGCGCAGATCCCGATGTGCTGCATCCATCAACCGTTGCGCGACACCATCGGCATCAGCACCCGCAGCGAGTTCGACCTCGAGCGGCAGACGGTCATACGGTCCCGGACCATCGAGCACGATGCGGTACTCCCCGGATAGATCCCTGTCCGGATGGACGAGGGCAGCCACGGAGGTGGGGAACACATTGACCCCTCGGATGACCACCATGTCGTCGGCCCGCCCCGTCACTCGGAATCTCGGCGCGGTTCGACCACAGTCGCACACGTCGGTCGAGGTGATGGTGATGATGTCTCCGGTGCGGAAACGGACCAGTGGTTGGCATTCTCGGGCCAGATGGGTCATCACCAACTCGCCGTGCGAGCCGGCCTCCCAGGGCAGCACGTCCCCGGTTCCGGGATCGATGATCTCCGGATGCACAACATCGAGACCCATGAAGTGCAGATCCGCCTGATGCGTGCACTGCCCGGCGATATTGCACATCACATCCGTCACCCCGTAGTTGGAGTTCATCGCCGAGAATCCCCAGACGTCCTCCAACCGCTCACGGAATCCCGGGACGTCGAGCGCGGCCTCGCCCCCGAACAGGCCGAGACGCAACCCCAGGGAGCGCGGGTCGACACCCTCCTCGCGGGCGATCTTCTCCAGCACGGCGGGGTAACTCGGCGTGCACGAGATGGCGGTGACACCGAATTCGGTGATCGTGCGAAGTAGCAGTTGCGGGTTGCCGACCCCGAAGGGAACGACGGTTGCCCCCGTCGCCTCCAGCGTCGTGTGATCGGTGAACCCACCCATCCACATCTGGTAGTTCAGGCAGTGGACGACGACATCCCCGGGACCCAGTCCCGCTGCTGCTTGAGCCCGCGCGCCCACCGCTGCTGTCTGATGAGCATCGACCTCGGAGAGGGCGAGGTTCATCGCCTCCCCCGTCGTGCCCCCGGTGCGATGGACCCGGCGGATCATCCGCGGATCAGCAGCAAGGTAGGCCCCATACGGCCCCGCATCACGCTGAGAGGCACGGAGCATGTCCTTGTCGACCAGGGGAAGCCCGGCACTATCGTCAAGTCGTTCGGGCACATGGTGTCCGGCCCAGTGTTCGCCAAAGAAGGTCGATGCGGCGCTGACGTAGTCGCGCTGCCGCGACCAGAGTCGCTCGCGATGATCCGCCAGCACGTCGAGCGGGGCGAAGTCCGCGCCATCGAGCAGGCCGTGCTCGTCTGTCACTCGGGAAGTCCGAGATCTCTCGCGATGAGCATCCGCTGCACCTCGTTCGTCCCCTCGCCGATCTCCAGCACCTTCGCGTCCCGATAGAAGCGACCCACCGCGTATTCGTTCATGAAGCCGTAGCCGCCGAATACCTGGGTTGCCCAGCGCGCGTTCTCCATGGCCGCATCGGAGGAATGCAGTTTCGCAATGGCAGCCTGCCGCTTGAACGGCTCACCGGCCAGCATGCGCGAACCAGCGTCGTAGTACGCGAGGCGGGAGGTGTGCGCACGCACCTCCATGTCCGCGATGAGGAAGGCCACCGACTGATAGTGCCCGATGGGGTGCCCGAACGCCTCGCGTTCATGGGCGTAGCGCACGGACTCATCGACACACCCCTGCGCCAGACCGGTCGCGAGCGCAGCGATGGCGATCCGACCCTCGTCGAGAATCTGCAGGAACTGCGCATAGCCACGACCTCGCTCCCCGAGCAAGTTCTCGGCCGGCACCCGACAGTCGACGAAGGAGAGTTCATGGGTGTCCGAGGAATTCCAGCCGACCTTGGAATATGCCGGCGCCACAGTGAAGCCAGGCGTGTCCGCGGGGACGATGATGGTGGAGATCTCCGGTCGACCGTTCTCCTTCGTTCCGGTGACGCAGGCGACCGTGACCAAGCCGGTGATCGTCGTCCCGGAGTTCGTGATGAAGGCCTTCGATCCGTTGATCACCCACTCATCGCCCTCGAGCCGCGCAGTCGTGCGCATGCCGCCGGCATCGGAGCCGCTGCCGGGTTCGGTCAACCCGAAGGCACCGAGCATCTCGCCTCGAGCCAAGGCCGGGAGCCACTGCCGCTTCTGCTCATCGGTCCCGAACCGATAGATCGGCATCGCCCCGA
>CAZVCZ010000079.1:0-8247 GCA_964626275.1 uncultured Bifidobacteriaceae bacterium
TCAGTGGAAGGAGTCGCCGCAGGCGCAGGATCCGGTGGCGTTGGGATTGTCGATCGTGAAGCCCTGCTTCTCGATGGTGTCGACGAAGTCGATGATCGCGCCGTTGAGATAGGGGGCACTCATCCGGTCGGTGACCACGCCCACCCCGCTGAAATCCTTGAGGACGTCTCCGTCAAGGGAGCGATCGTCGAAGAACAACTGATAGCGCAGCCCCGAGCATCCACCCGGCTGGACGGCAATGCGCAGGGTCAGATCGTCACGTCCTTCCGAATCGAGCAGGGTCTTCACCTTCGTCGCGGCAACGTCGGTGAGGATCACGCCATCGGTCGAGGTCTCTGCGGTCATCGGCTGGGCTCCTGTCTGGGATCGGGCTCAGATGGTGTCGTCGTGCGGGACGTGTTCGTTCCCCACATGAATTATGCACCCCAGTGTGACGTATTTCGACATCGAGCGCTCATCGGGCCCACATCACCGTCGAATCACTCACCGGCGCCCCGGCGACCACTGTTCAGCGACTGCCCCGGCTACCTGGGCGAGGACCTCCGCCGGAGCCGCTATCGCCTGGGTGACTCCACCGGCATGATCGATCAGGCTGCGCGCCTCGACGATCCCGTGAGCGGCCAGTTCGCGGTCACCGAGATCCACTCGACCGGCCAGAGCGACCACAGGGATCCCTCGATCAGCGACCGTTTCTGCTACGGCTGTAACAACTTTTCCCCGCCGCGACTGCCAGTCCAAGCTGCCCTCTCCGGTCACCACGAGATCCACGTTCGCGACCAGTTCCTCGAAGGCGACCGCGGACAGCACCAGCGTGGCACCGGGCGTCATGACACCGCCCATGGCGAGCAGTGCCCAGCCGAGCCCTCCGGCAGCCCCGGCCCCAGGCCGACCCATGAGATCGGCCATCTCCATCCCGCCCTGGGCGAGCCCGGCGACCCGACCTAGGACCTCATCGAGGTGGATCAGTTCCACCTCGTCGACGGCGGTGGGGACGGGGAACTTCTGCGCTCCGAAACCTCGAGCGGCGCCGCTCGGACCGAGCAGCGGCACATCCACATCCGAGGCGACCACGACATCGACACCCGCCAGCGTGCGTGTCGCCGGTGCCATGTCGATCCAGGCGATGCTCTCGAAGGCTGACGGGCCTTCCAGGAGCGCCGGTGAGACATCGTGCCCCTCGGCGTCGTAGGCCAGGGCTCCCAGCGCCCCGAGGAAACCCAGACCGGCGTCGATGGTGCCCGTGCCCCCCAGCCCCACCACGATGCGTTCGGCCCCCAACGCGATCGCCTCTTGGCATAACTGCCCAAGCCCACGGCTGGACTGCCGCCAAGGATCACGGTGAGCAGACTCGATGAGGTCCAGGCCGCACACCTGCGCTGATTCGACGAAGGCGGTTCCCTCGCTCAGGGCGAAGGTGGCCGTCACCGGGTCGCCCGTGGGGCCGATCACCTTCACTGTCGCGGCCTGGAAGGCGACCTGCGAGCGAGCCCAGCCCGTCGTGACGGCTTCGACGAAGCCCGGGCCACCATCGGACATCGGGACGCCGAGGAGTTCGTCAGCGGGTCTGGTCCCCCGCCAGCCTTCGATCATCGCGGCGGTGGCCTGCGCAGCCGTCAACGAACCGGTGAAGGAGTCCGGGGCGAACAGCACACGCATGCCCTGACGCTACCGGTGACGCCGATGTCACAATGGTCGGATGGCGTCGTCCTTCGTCGAGCCCGACAAGTCCCCGCTCGCCCTGCTACTCCTCGGCCACGAGGCCGATCCGGACAGCGAGCGCGGGGTGGAGTGCCCCGGTGATCTGCCTCCGGCGAGCGATCCCGATCTCGTAGCCCGCGCCGCTGCGGCGAAGGCAATGCTCGGCGACCGACTGTTCATCCTCGGACACCACTACCAGCGCGACGAGGTCATCCAATTCGCCGACGTCACCGGTGATTCCTTCAAGCTTTCGCAACAGGCCGCCGCGCGACCGGAAGCTGAGTTCGTCGTCTTCTGCGGCGTGCACTTCATGGCGGAGAGCGCCGACATCCTCACCGCTGAGCACCAGCAGGTCGTGCTGCCCGACCTCGCCGCCGGTTGCTCGATGGCGGACATGGCGGCGATGCACCAGGTCGATGCCGCGTGGCAGACCCTTCTGTCCTGGGGGTTGGCCGACACGACGATTCCCATCACCTACATGAACTCCTCCGCCGACATCAAGGCGTTCACCGGGCGCAACCACGGATCCATCTGCACCTCGAGCAACGCGCGCCGTTCGCTGGAGTGGGCCTTCGAGCGAGGCGAGCGCGTGATGTTCCTGCCCGATCAGCACCTCGGACGCAACACCGCCGTTCGCGACCTCGGCATGTCCCTCGAGGACTGCGTGGTGTGGGACCCCCATAAGCCCGATGGCGGTCTCACCCAGGACGAGGCTCGCGAGGCCCGGATGCTGCTGTGGAAGGGACACTGCTCAGTCCACGGACGCTTCACTGCTGAGTCGGTCGACGACGTGCGAGATCGCATGCCGGGGATCACCGTGCTCGTTCATCCTGAATGCCGCAACGAGGTCATCGAGAAGGCTGATCTGGTGGGGTCGACGGAGTTCATCATCTCCACGATCGATGCCGCGCCTCCCGGTTCGGCTTTCGCTGTCGGCACCGAGTTGAACCTGGTCCGCCGATTGGCACTGCGCCATCCGGACAAGACCGTGGTCTTCCTCGACAAGACGGTCTGCTTCTGCTCGACGATGAACCGTATCGATCTGCCGCACCTGGTGTGGGCGCTGGAGAACCTCGTCGAGGGCAATGTGGTGAACCAGATCACCGTCGATGAGGACACGGCTCACTGGGCGCGCGTAGCCCTCGATCGAATGCTCGCCCTGCCGGGCGTCTCCCCCACCGCCCCCATCGACTAACGGGCTTTGGCTAGGTGAGGGTGGGGGCGCCCCAGACCGGGAACCAGCGGGTCAGGTCAGGCTCGAGGGGCAGTTCGCCAGCAAGCAGATCGCGCACCTTCAACTCGGCCACGTTGTCGCGGGTCTCACCCGCGCGGGGCGCAAAGGGATAGAACGATCCGCGCTTGTAGAGGTACACCAGGGCGAGCGCATCGCCGGCGGGATCGGTGAACGGAATCAGGGAGCACAGCAGCTGCGGGCCGAAGCCGTGGTCGACCAGGGTCGAGTTCACCGCATGCAGGTCGGTCACCACGGAGGACACGTCCGGCTCGGGTTCGCGGACGACGAGCCAGGTGTAGCCGAAATCATCTGCGACTGCCTGCACCGGGGGGCCACCGTCAGCATCGAGTAGGTCGACGATCTCGGCTTCCACGTCCGCCATCGCCCGCCCCTCGACCGAGCGAAACGCCACCGCTCCCTGCCCGGTCGGCACCACATCGAGCGTAGCCTGAAGTGTGATGGCCGCGGAAGGCACGGCGAACAGGGCATCGAGATTCGGTCGCACAGGCTTGCGGCGCCCGAGCAGTCCGTCGAGGAAACCCATGCTCGCCGCTACCGCTCTCCGAGTTCGGCGGAGATCTTCGCCAACTGCTCCAGTCGCTTCTCCAAGGACGGATGCGTCGCCATGATCGACTCCAGCCCCAGTCCGCCTCGCCCCTTGGAGAACGCCGGTGCGAAGGCGAAGGCAGCGACGGGTTCCATGCGCCGCAGGTCCTGCGTCGGGATTGCCGCCATCTCCCCACTCACCTTCTGCAGTGCCCGGGCCAGCGCGGACGGACGACCCGTCACATAGGCGGCGCCGCGATCTGCGCCCAACTCTCGATATCTCGACAGGGCCCTGATCAAGATGAACGAGATCGCATAGACCACCACGCTCACCAACATCACCACGATGAACACGATCGCGGTGTTCTGATCGCGTCGATCCCGCATCATCGATCCCCACATCGCCGACCGCACCAGGAACCCGGCCAGGATCGCGGTGAACGAGGCGATCGTCATAACAAGTACATCCCGATGAGCGACATGCGATAACTCGTGCGCGATGACGCCTTCGAGTTCGTCTCGATCGAGGCGTCGAAGCAGTCCGGTGGTGACGACCACCACCGAACGCTTGGACGTTCGACCGGTTGCGAAGGCGTTCGGAACATCAGTGTCCGCGATGGCCAACCGCGGCTTGTCCATGTCAGCCATAGCGCACAGGCGATCGACGAGTGCATGAAGTTGCGGAGCCTGTTCGGGGGTGACGATGTGGGCACGCATCGCCCCCATCGCGAGCGAGTCGGAGAACCACCACTGGGCGAAGAACAGCCCGCCGATGATGACCAGGATGAAGATCGCTCCCACGCCGAGGGCAAGCAGAACCGCCGCGAGGATCACATAGAGCAGTCCGAGCCCGAACATGGTGCCGACCATGCGGACGGTGAGACCGCGATCGATTCCGAATCGAGTACGCGCCATCGTGAGTTGGTCGTCAGCTCCCTACTCAGAGTCAGTCGGACTCGATGGCGGGCTTCTCCGGCGCGGATCCAAGTTCGGCGCGCAGGGCAGCAAGTTCGTCGTCGACCTGGGACGCACTCGCCATCCGCTCGAGTTCGAGGGTGAGGTTGTCCTTGCTCGTACCGGAGACGTCATCGAGCGCCCCGGACGCGACGAGTTCGTCGATAGCCCCGGCGCGAGCCTGCATCGAGGCCGTCTTGTCCTCAGCCCGCTGGATGGCCAGACCCACGTCGCCGAGCTCATCGGAGATGCCGGTCACGGCCTCGCTGATCTTGGTCTGCGCCTCCGCCGCGGAGTAGGTGGCCTTGATGGTCTCCTTGCGGGTCCGGAAGGCATCGACCCGCGCCTGCAGCTGCTGGGAGGCCTGGATGAGCTTCTCCTCCTGGTCCTGCAGCTGGGCGAGCTGCTCGGTGAGGTCAGCCACCTGCTGCTGCAGACCGCTCTTGCGGGTGAGCGCCTCGCGAGCAAGGTCCTCGCGGCCTGCGCCCAGGGCGGCCTTGGCCTGCTGCTGGAGCTTGTCGGCCTGCTTGGCGAGGTTGGCGATCTGCAGTTCGATGCGCTTGCGGCTCGTGGCGACATCCGCCACCCCCCGGCGCACCTTCTGGAGCAGTTCCAACTGCTTCTCGTAGGAGTAGTCCAGCGTCTCGCGCGGGTCCTCCGCCTTGTCCAAGGCCTTGCTCGCCTTGGCCTTGAAGATCATGGTGAAGCGCTGCCACAAGCCCATCGATGCCTCCCGAAGTGGCCGAGTACTCCCAATACGCCGAACTGCTTCCTACAGACTATGCGCAAACGCCCCGGCTGCGCGCCCCGACGCCGTCTCGAGCGCGTTCCCCTCACCTCACGCTAGGCTCGTGACTCGTGTTCTCCCGCCGCCGCTCCTCCGATCCAGCGCCCGACACCTCCGGCGCGCCCGAGGAGACCGAGCCGCGCGGGAAAGGCCGCCCCACCCCGACCCGCAAGGAAGCCGAGCAGGCCCGCAAGGAGGCCCTGCGCACCCCCAGCGATCCCCGAGGGGCTCGTAAGGCGGCCCGAGCCCGCGAGCGCCAGGCCCGCATGGAGAACCGAGCCGCCCTCGTCGCTGGCGACGAAAGCCGACTCCCACCCCGCGATCAGGGTCCGGTGCGCCGCTTCACGCGCGACTTCGTCGATGCCCGCTTCACCCTGGCGGAGTACTTCATCTTCATCGCCCTCGCCGTGCTGGTTCTCGGCTTCATTCCGAATCAGATCGTGCAGTCGTCGGTGTCGCTGATCTGGTTCATCCTCATCGCGGTCATCCTCGTCGACTCCTCCATCCTCGTCTTCCGGCTCAACAGGCAACTCAAGGAGCGATTCCCCGAGAAGTCCGAACGCAAGGGCGCGTCGTTCTACGCCATCATGCGCACCCTGCAGTTACGACGACTGCGACTTCCACCACCGAAGGTCAGGCGCGGTGGCGCACCGGTCACCCCGAAACGCCCCACGGGCACCTCACGCAAAGGGAAGTAGGCATGCAGCATCGTCGACTCGGCGCTAGTGGTCTGCGCGTCAGCGAAATCATCCTCGGCAACTGGATCACCCACGGCTCCCAGATCGACGACTCGACCGCGATCGACTGCGTGCATGCCGCCCTGGACGCCGGCATCACCACATTCGACACGGCTGATGTCTACGCCGCGACGGCCGCGGAGTCCGTCCTAGGTCGCGCCCTGCATGGTCAGCGGCGCGAGGGGTTGGAGATCGCCACGAAGGTCTACTGGCCCACCGGTCCCGGTCCCAATGATCGGGGCCTGTCCCGCAAGCACATCCGGGAGTCCCTACACGCGTCGCTGCGGCGACTGGGGACCGACTACGTCGATGTCTATCAGGCCCACAGGTTCGACTACGAGACCCCGCTCGAGGAAACGCTTCATGCCTTCAACGATCTGGTCCGAGAAGGCAAAGTGCTCTACCTCGGAGTCTCCGAGTGGCGCGCGGAGGAGATCGAGGCCGCGATGCAGATCATCGAACGTGATGGTCTCGCGCCGCTCGTGTCGAATCAGCCGCAGTACTCGATGCTGTGGCGGGTGATCGAGGCCGAGGTGATCCCGGTCAGTCAGCGATACGGCATCGGTCAGATCGTGTGGTCCCCCATCGCCCAGGGTGTGCTGAGCGGAAAGTACTCACCCGGCGGGCAGGTTCCCGCGGGCAGCCGCGCGAGCGGTGGTGAAGGAGCGAACTTCATCAGTCGCTTCATGGATGACGAGATCCTCTCCGCGGTCCAAGGACTCGCACCCATCGCTGAATCGGTCGGGGTGACCATGGCTCAACTCGCCATCGCGTGGGTGCTGAATCAGCCGGGCATCTCCGCCGCCATCATCGGAGCCTCACGGCCCGAGCAGGTCACCGAGAACATCGCCGCCAGCGGCATCGAACTCGACGCCGGCACTCTCGGTCAGATCGATGAGGTTCTCGGCGATGTCGTGCAGCGGGATCCGGCCCTCACCCAATCCCCGAACCCGCGTCCCTGATCAGGGACGGCTAGTCCGGCGGATGCAGGCTCATGCCGGCGTAGACGCAGCGGTCTCCCTCGTAGAGGCTCACCATGTCGACGCCACCGGCGAGCAACTCCCGCCACGACTCACCCAGCCAAGCCTCCGCATCGGACTGCGTGGGGAACCCCGAGGTCACCGCGGACGCCGGAAGTACCTCCACCGGGCTGGCGTCGGCGCGCTGGAAAATCCACACCCAATCACCTGTTGC
The DNA here is from genome assembly GCA_964626275.1 of uncultured Bifidobacteriaceae bacterium. GTDB lineage: Bacteria > Actinomycetota > Actinomycetes > S36-B12 > S36-B12 > M55B157. The sequence continues at coordinate 7,151 of CAZVCZ010000079.1, forward strand.
ACTCATGGCCTTCAGGGTAGGCCGTAGTAGGGTGCGAACACCAGAACTGAATACCTCTACGCGCCCGACGTCCAGGGGAAGCCGGTGAGAATCCGGCGCTGACCCGCAACCGTGAGCGACCGACCGACCATCAGGGGTCGGTGAGTCGACAAGTCGGAGCACCTGGCGGGCGCGAGCGGCTTGTTTTCCGTCGAGGTCTACGGGACGACGAGCGCATCCTCTCCCCACGTGTCGCGTGGGGTGAACGATCCGTTCGCTTCGTCGTGTGGGTCGCTCACCTGAGAGGAACCTCCATGCTCCGCCTGATGTCGGGAGCCGTCGTTATCGGCGCCTCCCTCGCCCTCGTGGCACCTCCCGCCTTCGCCGCTCCGGGCGAGCCCGTCACCATCGCCTCCGACAGCGGCCTGTACGGCACGGCCGATCCCACCTTCGATGGTGTCTTCCGCCAATCGATGGCGATCCTCGGTCTCGATGCCGCCGGCGAGTCCATCCCGACCTCGGCCGTCGCCTGGCTCGTCGGTCAGCAGTGCGATTCCGGTGCCTTCATGGCCTACCGCGCGGATACGACCGAGCCCTGCCCCGCACCCGATCCGGTGGCCTTCACCGGTCCGGACAGCAACTCGACCGCGCTGGCCGCACTCGCCCTGACCGTCGCAGGTGAGCCAGACGCCGCCGATGCTGCGATGACATGGCTTCTCGCCCAGCAGGTCCGCGGTGGGGGTTGGGCCTACCTGCCCGGCAGTTCCGTCGATACCTCCTCGACCGGATTCGCTCTCGCCGCGGTCCGGGCGCTGAAGCCAGCGGGCAAGCGGTCGGTGATTCGGGAGGCCACGAATTTCCTTCGTCGCGCAGAGGCGAACTGCTCCACCGAGGTCGCAGATCGATTTGGCATGCCCTATCAACCCGGACTCCTCCCCGACACGTTCTCCTCATCGCAATCCCTCCTCGGCCTGGCCAATGCCTTCCCCGTGAAGGAGCAGGCGCAGCGTCGAGGTGTCCCCCGAACAGACTGCCGCGAGGACGGCCGCGTCGACAGTCCACGCGCCGGTGTCGCCCGGTGGCTAGCCCGACAGTTGAACGCGAATGACGGGGCGCTG
>CAZVCZ010000080.1:0-8236 GCA_964626275.1 uncultured Bifidobacteriaceae bacterium
GACATTCTCAACTTCACGTGCGCCTTTGTTTTCCCGTGGCGAGTTTTGTTTTTTGATGGTCCAAACATAAACAGTGGAACTTTCTTCCTTTCAATTAATCGGTTCGAGAGAAAAAAAAATCTGGAACTGGCGCTCAAAGCATTTGCGCACTTCCGGCCAGGTGTCCCAGTCCGCACTCACCTCAGGCGCGGTGAGCCACAGGGCGAATACCGGGAGGGCGAAGATGATCGCGCTGACCGCGAAGGCTCCGAGGGCCGCCACCGGGCCTGCAAGGATCAGCGGCCACGCACGGATGGGCGACTCAGGAGCAGGAGCCGCTGGCCGCTCGTCGGTGCTGTGCTCGATCAACCGCGCCACAGGGATAAGGGTCGCAGGAAAACACTGCCAACCACCGCAACGGCGCGCGGCTAGCGCGTGAGGATGTCACGCATCAGGTTCGCGGTCGCGCTCGGCGTCTTGCCGACACGCACACCCACAGCCTCGAGAGCCTCAGCCTTCGCCGCTGCCGTGCCCGAAGAACCGGAGACGATCGCGCCAGCGTGGCCCATCGTCTTGCCCTCCGGGGCGGTGAAGCCAGCGACGTAGCCGACGACCGGCTTGGTGACGTTGTCGGCGATGAATGCGGCAGCACGCTCCTCGGCGTCGCCGCCGATCTCGCCGATCATCACGATCGCCTCGGTGTCCGGATCAGCCTCGAAGGCGGCGAGACAGTCAATGTGCGTCGTCCCGATGATGGGATCGCCACCGATGCCCACACAGGTGGAGAAACCGATATCACGCAGTTCGTACATCATCTGGTACGTCAACGTGCCCGACTTCGAGACAAGTCCGATGCGACCTGGCCCGGTGATGTCCGCGGGGATGATGCCGGCATTCGACTGTCCGGGCGAGATGATGCCGGGACAGTTCGGACCGATGATGCGGGTCGCGCCCGAATTCTGCGCGTACTGGAAGAACTGCGCGGTGTCGTAGACCGGCACACCCTCGGTGATCACGACGCACAATGGCACGCCAGCATCGACGGACTCCTCGACCGCACCTTTCGTGAATCTCGGTGGAACGAAGACCACCGACACATTCGCACCGGTCGCCTCCATCGCAGCGGCGACATCGTCGAATACGGGGATGCCATCGACATCGGTTCCGCCCTTGCCCGGGGTCACACCAGCGACGACCTGCGCGCCGCTGGCGACCATGCGACGGGTGTGCTTGGTTCCCTCGGAGCCGGTCATGCCCTGCACCAGGATGCGGCTATCGGAGTTCAACCAGATCGACACGGCGCGCTCACTTCCCTTCGAGGCGGGCAGCCGCCAGTTCGGCGACACGTCGTGCCGCATCGTCCATGGTGTCGACGATCTCGATGAGCGGATGGTCGAACTCGTTGAGAATGCGTCGACCCTCCTCCGCGTTATTGCCATCGATGCGGCACACGATCGGCTTGGTCGGGGCATCACCACGCTCGGTCAGCATTCCGATCGCCTGCACGATGCCGTTGGCGACCGCATCGCAGGAGGTGATGCCACCGAAGACATTGACGAACACCGCCTGCACATCAGGATCGCCGAGCACGATGTCGAGACCGTTGCTCATCACGGAGGCCGAGGCACCGCCGCCGATGTCGAGGAAGTTGGCCGGGCGAACCCCACCGAATTCCTCACCCGCGTAGGCGACGACATCGAGGGTGCTCATGACCAGACCCGCGCCGTTGCCGATGATGCCGACCTGACCGTCGAGCTTGACGTAGTTGAGGTCGAGTTCGGCAGCCTTCAACTCGAGCGGATCCGAGGCGTCCCGGTCGACGAGATCGGCGTGATGCGCGTGGCGGTAGTGAGAGTTCCCATCGAGGGTGACCTTGCCGTCGAGAGCCAGGACTTCTCCATCGGCGGACAGCACGAGCGGATTTACCTCGACCAACGTGGCGTCCTCCTCGGTGAGGACCCGCCACAATCCGACGAGCACGTTCGCAACACCGGCGCGAATCGCTTCGGGAAAGTTCGCATCTGCGGCGATCTGCTCCGCCAACTGCGGGGTCATCCCTTCGAGGGCATCGACGCGCGCACGAATGAGGGCTTCCGGTCGTGTGGCCGCGACCTCTTCGATCTCGACTCCACCTTCGACACTGGCCATCGCGAGATACGCACGATTGGCGCGGTCGAGCAGGATCGACACGTAGTACTCCTCGGCGATGTCGGTCGCCGGAGTGACGAGGAGCCGCTTGACGATGTGACCCTTGATGTCGAGGCCGAGAATGTCCTCGGCGCGAGCGCGCGCCTCATCAGGATCAGCCGCCAGCTTGACCCCACCGGCCTTGCCTCGGCCTCCCGTCTTGACCTGCGCCTTGACCACGACGGTGCCACCGAAGGAACGCGCTGCTTCGTGCGCCGCGTCCGCGGTCAGGCACACCTCCCCCGGAGTGACCGGGACGTCATGGCGTCCGAACAGATGCTTCGCTTGATACTCGTAGAGATCCACGTCCTACGCGCTCCTCGCGGCTCGCCCCGGTCCAGGCTTCGCGGGCAACCCGAGAGGCGCGCCGGGGTTTCGGTGATGACCGCAGGCTAGCGACGGCTCTCATGGGGCAGTCGCGTGGGTACCCGCCCTGTGGTGGGCATCACGCCAGCTCCGCGAGTTACGGTGGTGTCGTGACCGATGAGGCGATCGGTGTGGAGACTCCGCGCGGCGACAGCGAGGGATCCACCAGCATGTGGCGCTCCCTGAGCAAGGTGCGTCGCAGCCTCATCTCGCCTCGCGGCATGCGCGGTGTCGGCGTCGAGGCTGCTTGGGTGGCCACCCATCTCGCTCTCTATCCCCTCGGTTTCCTCGAGGAACGAGCCCGCCTCCAACTCGAACACACATCGCTGGAGGGGCTTCCGCCCACCCAGCGCGGCCTTCTCGTCGGTGACGTCGTCGCCGCCGGCACACCGATCGTGCTCGTCCACGGGCTCGTCGACAACCGCTCCATCTTCGCCATGCTCCGCCGGGGACTGCGCCGCAGAGGATTCGGATCTACCTACGCCCTCAACTACTCCCCCCTCACCGACGACATCCGATCCGTGGCCGTCCGACTCGGCGACCTCGTCGCTGAGGTCCGCCAGGAGACCGGACATGATCACGTCCACGTCATCGGTCACTCCATGGGCGGGCTCATCGGTCGCTATCTCGTGCAGCGACTCGGCGGGGATGACCAGGTCCATACGCTGGTGACCCTGGGCACACCCCATGCAGGCACCATGGCCGCACGCGTCGTGCCCCACCCCGTCGTGCGGCAGATGCGCGTCGGCAGTGACGTCATCGCCGAGCTCGCCGAGCCGGCCCCAGGGTGTCGCACCCGCATGCTCGCCGTGTGGTCCGATCTGGACCAACTGGTCGTTCCCCAACGAAACGCCCGTATCGAGCATCCCGACCTGCAGGCGCGCAACCTCTTCGTCCCGGGGGTCGGCCACATGTCGCTCCCGGTAGATCGACGGGTCATCCATGAGATCGGCACGACCCTGGCCACCCTCGATCCCCCGGAACAGGTCCGCAGCAGCGCCTCCGCGTAAGGGCACGGAGTCACCGCTTTCTAGTTATGCCATTTTAGTCTCACCTGCCTCACTAGCCCCTCTGCATTGGACCTGCCACATTGGTCTCTGCTAGACCTGTGCGGTGCCTCGTTCGCTGATCACGTCGTCGACCGCCCTCGGGCTCGCCGCAGCGATCGCCGCGGCCGGCCTCATCGCCGGTGGGGCTCCTGCGGCCCAGGCCGAGGTTGCGGTCCCACGGCTGACCATCGCCGCTCTCACCGCCGGACCCTTCGCCGGATCGACCGACCGCCTCGCCGCACGCGACGAACTCGCGCCCCCTGTCTCCTCGATCCGTCGGGCCAAGGCACGAACGAAACCCTGGGCCTATCCCGTGCGCGAGGGCACCCCGATCAGCGGAACCTTCGGCGAGGTCGGCACCTACTGGCCCGGCGGGCATGCCGGGATCGACTTCGATGGTGTCGAAGGGGATCCGATCTTCGCCGTAATCGGCGGCCGGGTGACCTACGCCACCTTCAACAGCGGCGGATACGGCAACCTCGTCATGATTCGACGAGGAGACGGCACCGTGGTGCGTTACGCACATCTGTCCCGCATCGAGGTCGACAAGGGCGATCGGATCCGCGCCGGTGAGCGCATCGGACGCATGGGGGCGACAGGTCAGGTCACGGGCGCCCATCTACATCTCGAGGTTCGGGTCAACAACGGACAGACACCGACGAACCCGGCCTCCCTATGGGCGGGCAAGCGCCCCGGTATTCCGGCTGCCCCGCCAGAGTGGTCGTGCGCGAAATACGGAGGATGCGCCTAGCGGTCGAACGTCCTAGCCAAGACGTTCTACCGGGGCGTACCTCAACAGCAGCCGCTTGGTGCCTTCGGAACCGAAGTCGATCGTGGCCTGCGCCCGCTCGCCCGATCCGTCGACCCCGACCACGGTGCCCATCCCGTACTTCGGATGCAGCACCCGCTCACCCGGAGCGAGGTCCAGCACCGCGGCACCTCCCGGCGATGGGTTTCCGCCCGGTCCGAAACTCGGTCGCGCAGATGAGCCCTGAGAGGACACCGAGGATCCGACATAGGACTCCCGCGCCGGCTCTTCGCGGCGGGAATCCAGCAGCGATGGTGGGATGTCGTCGAGGAACCGCGACGGTGGGTTGAACGTGGGCGAGCCCCACGCCGAGCGCACCACCGATCGGGTGAGGTACAGCCGCTCGCGGGCCCGGGTCAACCCGACGTAGGCCAGTCGGCGTTCTTCGGCAAGCTCGTCATTGTCCCCGAGCGAACGCTGGTGCGGGAAGACTCCATCCTCCATGCCGGTGATGAACACCGTGGGAAACTCCAGGCCCTTCGCGGTGTGGAGCGTCATCAGGGTGACCATCCCGGCGTCCTCACCCCGCAACGACTCTTCGTTCGCACCCTCCCGAGCATCCGGGATGTCATCGGCATCAGCGACAAGCGAGATGCGTTCGAGGAATCCGACCAGATCGGCATCCTCGGTGTCACGTTCGTATTCCACGGCCACCGATTCGAGCTCCGCGAGGTTCTCGACACGGGTTTCGTCCTGCGGGTCACTGGAGTTCGTCAACTCCGAGAGGTAGCCGGACTGCTCGAGGACCGCCTGCAATACCACGGCCGGTCCCGCTCCTGACTCGGCCAGCGTTCGAAGGTCGCCCATCATCGTGGCGAACATCCGCACCTGGTTCAACGATCGTGCCGCGAGGCCAGGAACCTGCTCTGCGCGGTCGAGGGCCTCGGAGAAACTGATGCGCTCTCGTTCGGCGTAGGCCGCGAGCATCGCCTCAGCCCGATCGCCGATTCCACGCTTGGGAACATTGAGGATCCGTCGAATGGAGACATCGTCGGCCGGATTTGCCACCGCGCGCAGATAGGCGATCGCATCCTTGATCTCCTTGCGCTCGTAGAAGCGCACACCACCCACGACGGTGTAGGGGAGACCCAGCCGGATGAAGATCTCCTCCACCGACCGAGATTGCGCGTTTGTTCGATAGAACACCGCGACGTCACCTGGACGCACGCCCTCGTCATCGGTGAGCCGATCGATTTCTCCCGCAATGAAACTGGCTTCATCATGCTCGTCGTCGGCGACGTAGGTCGTGATGGGCGGGCCTGCACCAGTCTCGGTCCACAGATGCTTTTCACGACGATGCGGATTCTTCGCAATCACGGCATTCGCCGCGTCCAGGATCGTCTGGGTGGAGCGGTAGTTCTGCTCGAGCATGATCGTTCGGGCATCGGGATAGTCGGCTTCGAACTGCTCGATGTTGCGGATCGTTGCTCCTCGGAACGCATAGATCGACTGATCGGCATCGCCCACCACGCACAGTTCACCGGGGGGAAGACCATCCTCGCCGCGACCCACGAGCTCTTTCACGAGCACGTACTGCGCATGATTGGTGTCCTGGTATTCGTCGACGAGGATGTGTCGGAAGCGACGCCGATAGTGCTCGGCGACATCGGGATACAACTGCAGCAGAGCAACGGTGGCGGAGATCAGATCGTCGAAGTCGAAGGCATTGGCCCGGCGCAGTCGGCGCTGATAGTCCGCATAGGCATCGGCCAGGATCAGTTCGTCCGGCTGCTCCGCCGAGGAGCGGAAGGTCTCCTCGTCGATGAGTTCGTTCTTCAGGTTCGACACCCGAGCGAGCATCATCCGCGGCGGATAGCGTTTCGGATCGAGGTCCAGGTCGCGCAGCACCATTCCCATGAGTCGCTGTGAATCCGCCGCGTCATAGATCGAGAATGATGCGGTCATCCCCAGGCGCTTGGCCTCCTTACGCAGGATGCGAACACAGGCCGAGTGGAAGGTCGACACCCACATGGAGCGCGCCACTCCGCCGACCTGCGCCGCGACGCGATCGGCCATTTCCTTCGCGGCCTTGTTGGTGAAGGTGATCGCGAGGATCTCACCGGGGCGCGCGTCACCGCTGCGGATCAGGTCGGCGATGCGCTGGGTGAGCACCCGGGTCTTGCCCGAACCGGCACCCGCCACGATGAGCAGGGGACTCCCCCGATGCTCCACCGCCGCCTGCTGGGCGGGGTTGAGGGAGGGCATCGGTCGATCGTACGGGCTGGTGCGCTCCGGGTCAGCGCAGGTAGCCCACGATGCGAGCGGTGACATCGACATCGCCGCCGACAACCTCCCGCAGGATCAGCCCGGACTCGCTCAACGGCACCACGATGAGGGAGGACTGCGTCGTCCGACGGCCGATTGCGAGCGTGGTCGGGGTGAGCGTGCCCGACCAGTAGGTGAGGGTGGCAGCCTTCCTCGGGGTCCGCGCATCCACCTGGACCAAGACGGCCGTCGAGCCCTGGGCGTCACGCAGCACCCGGCGCATCGCGGTGCGCTTGCCGGTGATCTCGGTGGGGGCGACCGGGACGAGGAGCGACCCCTCGGTGGCCGACGGTTGGGCAGCAGCCTGAACGGTGACCTGGAGGCTGATCGACTCCCGGCCCTTGTTCACCACCACGATGTTGCCGTCCTCATCGACCCCGGTCAGGACGGTCTGGGTGGACACATCGGACTGGCGATAGGACAGCACCGGCGTGGCGCTGGTGCGCTTCGAACCGGCTTCGCGGACCACGAGCTTTCCGCTGCGTCCGGCGTCACTGATCGTGATCGACAGCAGTGCGCCGGTGGGCACCGTGTCGTCCGTCGCCACGGAGATGATGCGCTTCTCCTTCGGGCCGAGGACCGTGTCGTCTGCGGTGTCGTAGACCACCTGCTGATCCTCCAGCGATAGGCGGCCACCGATACCCACCGCCGCGGCCGGCTTCACGAAGTAGCCGATGACATCGACGAGAAGGTGCGTGGCGCCCGAGTCGGTGGTGAAGGCGATGGTGCCATCCGCGCCCACGGGCACGACGGTCGTGGCCTCGGTGCGAGCGTTCATCTTGATCGGCGCGATCGAGGCACCATCGAAGGTGCGCGCCCGCAGCGTCGCCGGGGAGTTCGAGCCCACCGTGACCGTGCGCACGGCAACGGCTCGCACCCCATCAGCAGGAACGCGCGGAAGATCAGCGACGTTCAACGACACCGGGGCACCCGCCCCGCCGCCGGAGTTCTGGGTGAGGCGACAGGCCTGGCCGTTGGGAAGTCCGAGGCCCTGCCGAGTGTCGAGAACACGACGGGGGGTGATCGCGACGAAGTCGAGCCCATTGCCCACGGGCATCGGCTCACTCGAGGCGGTGGCCCATCGATTGCAGAAGGGGGGCGGGGTCGGCGAGCCTCCCCAGAAACTGGTCTGCCCTGCCGCGCCATCCCAGGACAGGGAGATGTGGATGTGGTTGCGGTGGCAGTAGTTGTCATAGCCGGGCTCGGGGGTGGAGAAGCAGCCCTTGAGCTCGCTCCACCCCTGCCGGTAGGACTCCCAGATGCGGTCATCCCACCCGATGTACATGACACCGAGACGCCGGGCCATCGCGAACTCGTTGCCGTTCTCATCCGTCGCGAGCAGCCAGTCGATGAACGCCTCCGCGGTCTTGCGTTCGACCTTCACGCGCCGGTTGATCATCCAGTCCAGCGCGCGGCCTTCCTTGTGTTCGCTGCGTCCGCCGATGGAGCAATCCCGCGGGATCCACACGCTGTAGGCGAGGGAGCCGTAGGTCGACTTGATCAGATCGGCGAAGGCCTGAGTGCCCTTCTTCGCACTCGGATCGCAGATCCCCTGACCCTGGTAGTTCGCCAGGGCATCCAC
>CAZVCZ010000081.1:0-8155 GCA_964626275.1 uncultured Bifidobacteriaceae bacterium
TCAAGGTCTACGAGGCCATCGTCAAGGGCGAGAACATCCCCGAGCCGGGCATTCCGGAATCGTTCAAGGTGCTCGTCAAGGAGATGCAGTCCCTGTGCCTCAACGTCGAGGTGCTCTCCGGAGATGGCATCGCGATCGAGATGCGTGACTCCGACGATGAGGTGTTCCGAGCCGCGGAGGAGCTCGGAATCGACCTGTCCCGGCGTGAGCCGAGCAGCGTCGAAGAGGTCTGACCCCTCACCCCCTGATCGACCCCTATCCCCGCATCGGTAACTGCAGAAAGAAGGATCCCGTGCTCGACGTCAACTTCTTCGACGAGCTTCGCATCGGCCTGGCTACCGCTGACGATGTACGTGCCTGGTCCCACGGCGAGGTGAAGAAGCCCGAGACGATCAACTACCGCACGCTCAAGCCGGAGAAGGACGGCTTGTTCTGCGAGAAGATCTTCGGGCCCACCCGTGACTGGGAGTGCTACTGCGGGAAGTACAAGCGTGTCCGCTTCAAGGGCATCATCTGCGAGCGCTGCGGGGTCGAGGTCACGCGCGCGAAGGTGCGTCGTGAGCGTATGGGCCACATCGAGTTGGCCGCGCCGGTGACGCACATCTGGTACTTCAAGGGGGTGCCGAGCCGACTGGGCTATCTGCTCGATCTGGCTCCGAAGGATCTCGAGAAGGTCATCTACTTCGCCGCGTACATGATCACGCGCGTCGATGAGGAAGGCCGCCACGAGATGCTGCCGACCCTCGAGGCGGAACTCGGCAAGGAGAAGGCGGAGATCGCCAAGCGTCGCGATGCCGATGTCGAGGCTCGGGCGCAGAAGCTCGAAGCCGATCTGGCCGAACTCGAGGCGGAAGGGGCGAAGGCCGATGTGCGCCGCAAGGTGCGCGAGTCCGGCGAGCGCGAGATGGCGGCTCTCCGTCGTCGCGCGGATGCGGAGATCGACCGCCTCGACAAGGTCTTCGATCGCTTCCGCACGCTCAAGGTCCAGGACCTTGAGGGCGACGAGATCCTCTACCGCGAGATGCGCGACCGCTATGGCCGCTGGTTCGACGGCGGCATGGGTGCGGCCGCCATCCAGAAGCGTCTGGAGACCTTCGATCTCGAGGCTGAGGCGGCGTCGCTGCGCGAGACCATCGAGACGGGCAAGGGCCAGCGCAAGGCCCGTGCACTCAAGCGGCTCAAGGTCGTGTCGGCGTTCTTGAACACCACGAACTCGCCGAAGGGCATGGTCCTCGATGCGATCCCGGTCATCCCGCCGGATCTGCGCCCGATGGTGCAGCTCGACGGTGGCCGCTTCGCCACCAGCGACCTCAATGATCTCTACCGCCGGGTGATCAACCGGAACAACCGGTTGAAGCGACTGCTGGATCTCGGTGCGCCCGAGATCATCGTCAACAACGAGAAGCGCATGCTCCAGGAGGCCGTGGATGCGCTGTTCGACAACGGTCGCCGTGGTCGTCCGGTGACCGGTCCGGGAAATCGACCGCTGAAGTCCCTGTCGGACATGCTCAAGGGAAAGCAGGGCCGCTTCCGCCAGAACCTGCTGGGCAAGCGCGTGGACTACTCAGGCCGTTCGGTCATCGTGGTCGGTCCGCAGTTGAAGCTGCACCAGTGCGGTCTGCCCAAGCTGATGGCGCTGGAGCTGTTCAAGCCCTTCGTGATGAAGCGTCTCGTCGATCTCAACCACGCCCAGAACGTCAAGTCGGCCAAGCGCATGGTGGAGCGGTCGCGTTCCATCGTGTGGGATGTGCTCGAAGAGGTCATCGCCGAGCATCCGGTGCTGCTGAACCGCGCGCCGACGCTGCACCGCCTCGGCATCCAGGCCTTCGAGCCCCAGCTCATCGAGGGCAAGGCGATCCAGATCCATCCGCTGGTCTGCACGGCCTTCAACGCTGACTTCGATGGCGATCAGATGGCCGTCCACCTGCCGCTGTCCGCGGAGGCTCAGGCTGAGGCACGCATCCTCATGCTGTCGAGCAACAACATCCTGTCGCCGGCGAATGGTCGACCGATCACGACGCCGACCCAGGACATGGTGCTCGGGATCTACAACCTCACCATGTCCGCTGATGTTCAGAACGACGCGGAGCCGCAGGCCTTCTCCTCCATCGCGGAGGCGATGATGGCCTACGACCTCGGCGGAGTGTCGCTGCAGGAGCCGATCCAGCTTCGGTTGTCCGGTGTCGTTCCCCCCGAGGGCTTCGAGTCTGCCGAAGGCTGGCAGCCCGGCGATCCCTTCGTTCTCACCACGACCCTGGGTCGCGCGCTGTTCAACGAGGCGATGCCGGCTGACTACGCCTACGTCAACGCGCAGGTGGACAAGAAGGTCCTCGGTGCACTGGTGAACAACCTCGCCGAGCGCTATCCCAAGGTGGAAGTCGCCGGAACGCTCGATGCGCTTAAGGAACTTGGTTTCCGCTGGGCCTCGCGCAGTGGCGTGACCATCTCCATCGACGATGTCGTGGCACCCCCGCAGAAGGCGGAGTTGCTGGCCAACGCCGAAGAGCGCGCCGACAAGGTGCAAAAGCAGTACGAGCGCGGCCTCATCACCGATGCGGAGCGTCGCCAGGAGCTCATCGAGATCTGGACGCGCGCCACCGACGAGGTTGCCCGGGCGATGCAGGACTACTTCCCACGGACCAACCCGATCTTCATGATGGTCGATTCGGGTGCGCGAGGAAACTTCATGCAGGTTCGCCAGATCGCAGGAATGCGCGGCCTGGTGGCCAACCCGAAGGGCGAGATCATTCCGCGCCCGATCAAGTCCAACTTCCGTGAGGGACTGTCGGTGCTGGAGTACTTCATCTCCACGCACGGTGCTCGCAAGGGACTCGCCGACACTGCACTTCGGACAGCGGACTCCGGCTATCTCACCCGTCGTCTGGTGGACGTGTCACAGGACGTGATCATCCGCGAGGTCGACTGTGGGACAGATCGCGGTCTGGTGATGAGCATCGGTGAGAACGTCGACGGCGTGCTGCGTCCGGTCGACAATCTCGATACAACGGTCGGGTCGCGTGTTCTGGCTCGCGACGTCGAGGTGGATGGCACCGTCGTGGCCACCGCAGGCACCGAGCTCGATGCTCCGTTCCTCGAGGACCTCGTGGCCAAGGGCGTCGACAGCGTCCGGGTGCGTTCGGTGCTCACCTGCGAGAGCCACGTCGGGACCTGCGGGATGTGCTACGGCCGATCGCTCGCGACCGGCAAGCTCGTCGACGTCGGTGAGGCCATCGGCATCATCGCCGCCCAGTCGATCGGTGAGCCCGGCACGCAGTTGACCATGCGTACCTTCCACACCGGCGGTGTCGCGGGTGAGGACATCACCCACGGTCTGCCGCGCATCGTCGAGCTGTTCGAGGCGCGCACTCCTAAGGGTGTGGCACCGATCAGCGAGGTCACCGGCCGCGTGCGCATCGAGGACACCGACAAGGCCCGCAAGGTCATCGTCGTTCCCGATGACGGATCCGAAGAGGTGGCGCACACCGTGTCCAAGCGCTCGCGCCTCCTCGTCGAAGACGGCGGACACGTGGGCGTCGGTGAGCAGTTGACTGTCGGTGCGGTGGATCCCAAGCAGGTGCTGCGCATCCTCGGGCAGCGCCAGGTGCAGTTGCACCTCGTCGCCCAGGTGCAGGATGTGTACCGCTCCCAGGGCGTGTCCATCCACGACAAGCACATCGAGGTCATCGTGCGCCAGATGCTCAAGCGCGTGACGATCATCGACAACGGCGACTCGGGCTTCCTCACCGGAGAGCTCGTCGAGCGGTCCGCTTTCGAAGCGGGCAACCGACGTGTTGTCTCCGAGGGCGGCACGCCTGCGGCGGGACGTCCAGAGCTCATGGGCATCACCAAGGCCTCGTTGGCGACCGAGTCCTGGCTGTCGGCGGCGTCGTTCCAGGAGACCACCCGGGTCCTCACCGATGCGGCGATCCACGCCAAGAGCGATCCGCTGCTCGGCCTCAAGGAGAACGTCATCCTCGGCAAACTCATCCCGGCAGGCACCGGTATGCCGGTCTACCGCAACATCGCGGTGGAGCCGACCGAGGAGGCCAAGGCAGCGATGTACGCGGCCTTCAGTGCCTACGACGACTACGACTATGCCGCCTTCACCACCCCGAGTGGACCGGCCGTGCCTCTCGAGGAATTCGACTACCGGGGGTACGACTCCTAGGAGTCTCCTGTCAGCCAGTCGACGAATCGCCCGCGTGGATCTTCCACGCGGGCGATTCACTTTCGCAGCCTCGGTATGTGCGCCACCGCCGAAACCCGACTCGGGTGGCTTAGGGTGGCGGGTGTGACACAGCCCCATGACTCGAGTGCCGAGCAGCCCCCCGTCACCCCGGAGGAGCCCACGACCGGCTCTGAGGAGTCCGTCGCAGCCGCGCAGCCGGCCCCGCCCCCGCCGTCGCCTCCCCAGCAAACGTATCCACAACAGACCTACCCCCAGCAGCCCCCAGCTCCGCCGGACTACCCGCAACAGGGCTATGCGCCACAGGGATACCCGCAACAGGGATACCCGCCACAGGGTTATCCGCAGCAGGGATACCCGCAGCAGGGCTATCCGCAACAGGGCTATCCGCCACAGGGTTACCCGCAGCAGGGATACGCCTATCCGGCCCCTCCGCCGAGACCGCCGAGCCCACCGGTGTCGACCAATGCGATCGTGGGCCTTGTCCTGGCGATTGTCTCGTGGGTGCTGTGCCCGGTGATCCCGGCGATCATCGCCCTCGTGCTCGCCAAGAAGGCCGAGCAGGAGATCACCGCCAATCCCGGCCGTGTCTCAGGCATGGGCTTCATCCTCCCGACCAGGATCGTGTCCTGGATCAATATCGGGCTGTACGCCGCCATCATCGTCATCGGTGGTGTGTTCTTCCTCCTCGCAGCAGTCTTCTCGGCCGCCTGATCCTCCAGCGGGAGCGGCGACTTCCGCGTTGAGGGCTCGGCTCATGCGGTCGAGGGGGACCCCCGTTTTGACCGGCGATGAGCGCCCAGGTAGTGTGTTCCCTCGTGCCCGGGTGGAGTCACCCGAGTGCGCCGAGTGCGTGCGAAGTCGCACCGGTATCCCCGACGAGAAGAATGTGTCGTCGTGCTGCGCCGAAGGGCGCGACACGCCCGACCGCGTGTGCGGGAGATAACGGTACGAATCGGACATCTCGGTAGAGAACTACCGGAAGACGAGCCACGACGAACGATGCCACGGCACCGCCACGGAGGCGCCGCGGATTGACGCAAGGAGACGTAGTGCCCACGATCCAGCAGCTGGTCCGCAAGGGCCGGCAGGACAAGGTCGCGAAGAACAAGACGCCGGCCTTGAAGGGAAGCCCCCAGCGCCGCGGGGTGTGTACGCGCGTGTACACCACCACCCCGAAGAAGCCGAACTCCGCGCTGCGCAAGGTCGCCCGCGTCCGGTTGTCCTCGGGTATCGAGGTCACCGCCTACATCCCCGGGGTCGGCCACAACCTCCAGGAGCACTCCATCGTGCTCGTCCGCGGTGGTCGTGTGAAGGATCTCCCCGGCGTGCGTTACAAGGTCATCCGCGGCTCGCTCGATACCCAGGGCGTGAAGGGCCGCAAGCAAGCCCGCTCCCGCTACGGCGCGAAGAAGGAGAAGGGCTGATGCCTCGCAAGGGACCCGCGGCCAAGCGCCCGATCACCATCGACCCGGTCTACTCCTCTCCGCTGGTGACCCAGTTGATCAACAAGGTTCTCCTCGACGGCAAGCGCTCCACCGCTGAGCGCATCGTCTACGGCGCCCTCGAAGGCTGCCGCGAGAAGACCGGCACAGATCCCGTCGTCACCTTGAAGCGCGCCCTCGACAACGTCAAGCCCACCCTCGAGGTCCGGTCTCGCCGTGTCGGTGGCGCCACATACCAGGTGCCGGTCGAGGTGCGCGCAGGCCGCAGCACCACCCTCGCGCTGCGGTGGCTGATCGCCTACTCCCGTCAGCGTCGCGAGAAGACGATGACCGAGCGCTTGATGAACGAGATCCTCGACGCCTCCAACGGTCTTGGCGCCAGCGTCAAGAAGCGCGAGGACACCCACAAGATGGCGGAATCCAACAAGGCTTTCGCGCACTACCGCTGGTAACCCACCCCGCATACACCCTGCCCACAAGGCACTCACGAAGCACGGAGACAAGATCGTGTCCACGGCAACCGGCCTCGACCTCGCCAAGGTCCGCAACATCGGGATCATGGCGCACATCGACGCGGGCAAGACCACGACAACCGAGCGCATTCTGTTCTACACCGGCATCAACTACAAGATCGGCGAGGTGCACGAGGGCGCCGCGACGATGGACTGGATGGAGCAGGAGCAGGAGCGCGGCATCACCATCACCTCGGCGGCCACCACGTGCCAGTGGAAGGGCTACACCATCAACATCATCGACACTCCCGGCCACGTCGACTTCACCGTCGAGGTCGAGCGGTCGCTGCGTGTGCTCGATGGCGCGGTCGCGGTGTTCGACGGTGTCGCGGGTGTCGAGCCGCAGTCGGAGACGGTGTGGCGTCAGGCTGACCGCTACAGCGTCCCCCGCATGTGCTTCGTCAACAAGCTCGATCGCACCGGCGCTGACTTCTACATGTGCGTCGACATGATCAAGGACCGCCTCGGCGCGACCGCGCTCGTCCTGCAGATCCCGATCGGGTCCGAGGGTGACTTCCTCGGTGTCATCGACCTCGTGGGCATGCGTGCGCTGACGTGGCGCGGCGAGACCCAGAAGGGCGAGGACTACGTCGTCGAGGAGATCCCCGCCGACATGGCCGATCAGGCAGCCGAGTGGCGCGAGAAGCTCCTCGAGACCCTGGCTGAGGCCGACGACGCGGTTATGGAGAAGTTCCTCGAGGGCGAGGAGCTCTCGGTCGAGGAGATCCAGGCCGGCATTCGTCGCGCGACCCTCGCTGACAAGCTCACCCCCGTTCTCACCGGCTCGGCGTTCAAGAACAAGGGCGTCCAGCCCATGCTCGATGCCGTCGTCGCCTACCTCCCCTCACCGCTCGACGTGGCCGCCATCCAGGGCCACAAGCCCGGGCACGAGGAGGAGCTGATCGAGCGTCGCCCCAGCGATGACGAGCCGTTCTCCGCGCTGGCCTTCAAGATCATGAGCGATCCGCACCTCGGCAAGCTCACCTACGTCCGCATCTACTCCGGGCGCCTCGAGACGGGCACCGCGGTCCTCAACAGCACGAAGGACCGCAAGGAGCGCGTCGGCAAGATCTACCGGATGCACGCCAACAAGCGTGAAGAGATCGATTCGGTGGGCGCCGGCGACATCGTGGCCGTCATGGGTCTCAAGGACACCACGACCGGTGAGACGCTCTGCGAGCCGGGCAAGCCCGTCGTCCTCGAGTCGATGACCTTCCCTGCACCCGTCATCTCGGTCGCGATCGAGCCGAAGACCAAGAGCGACCAGGAGAAGCTCGGCACCGCGATCCAGCGGCTCGCCGAGGAGGATCCGACCTTCCGCGTCGCCAGCGACGAGGAGACCGGCCAGACGATCATCTCCGGCATGGGCGAGCTGCACCTCGAGGTGCTCGTCGACCGCATGCGCCGCGAGTTCAAGGTCGAGGCCAATGTCGGCAAGCCCCAGGTGGCGTACCGCGAGACCATCACCAAGCCTGTCGAGAAGGTCGACTACACCCACAAGAAGCAGACCGGTGGTTCCGGTCAGTTCGCGAAGGTGCAGATTTCCATCGCGCCCATCACCGATGGCGAGGGTGGCTACGAATTCGACAACAAGGTGACCGGCGGTCGCATCCCGAAGGAGTACATCCCCTCGGTCGATGCGGGCTGCCAGGAGGCCATGGAGTTCGGCGTCATCGCCGGCTATCCCATGGTCGACGTCAAGGTGACCTTGCTCGACGGGCAGTTCCACGACGTGGACTCCTCCGAGTTGGCCTTCAAGATCGCCGGTTCGATGGCGTTCAAGGAGGCAGCTCGCAAGGCAGCCCCGGCACTGCTCGAGCCGATGATGGCCGTGGAGGTCATCACGCCCGAAGACTTCATGGGCGACGTCATCGGCGACCTGAACTCCCGCCGTGGCCAGATCCAGGCCATGGAGGAGCGGATGGGAGCACGCGTCGTCAAGGCGCTCGTTCCCCTCTCCGAGATGTTCGGTTACGTGGGAGACCTGCGCAGCAGGACCCAGGGCCGGGCGA
>CAZVCZ010000082.1:0-8025 GCA_964626275.1 uncultured Bifidobacteriaceae bacterium
CGGCGACCGCGCGACTGTGGTTCGTGCAGGAGGAAGGAATCGTGCCGGTGACGGCACCGGTAGAAGGCACCGAGCCGCAGCAGTTATTGGATGCACTCGCCGCCGGTCCACCGGCTGACACCGAGAACCTGCGCACCGTTGTGGTCGATCCTCTGACCGGTGAGGCATTCGTCAGTGCGACGGACACCAATCCACCTCAGGTAGGAATCGTGACGGTGCAGGCGAGTCCCGCGTTCACCGCTCTACCTCCCACCGAGCAGATCCTGCTGCTGGGTCAGGTGGTGTTGACGTTGACGGGGGTGCGCACGACCGATGGGGTGCTCGTGGTCAACGAGCAGGGTGAGGCCCTCGCCGTTCCCCTGCCCGATGGGCGCCTCCTCGATGGACCTGCGACCGCAGCGGACTATCGCTCACTCGTCCGGGCGTCGTGACCCCGAGGTGAAGGACGACGTCTGGCTGGCGGAGATCTTCGACGCTCATGCGCTCGAGGTTCGCCGCTATCTACGCCGACGTCTGACCGGCGAGGCCAGCCCGGATGTCGATGCCGATGACCTCACCGCCGAGGTGTTCGCCATCACCTGGCGGCGACGCGAGGACGTCACGGATCCGGTCCTCGCCTGGCTGTACGGGGTCGCTCGCCGGGTGCTCGCTACCCATCGTCGTCGTGTGATCGCGCTTCCCACCGTCGACGTGGAGGAGGATCGTCACGTTATCGATACTGCCGACCTGGTGAGCGATGACCTGGTGTTGAAGCGGGCCTGGTCGATCCTGTCCGCGCGCGACCGAGAGGTGCTGCTGCTCCTGGCCTGGGAGGGCCTGAGTGAAATCCAGGTCGCCGCCGTGCTGGGATTGAGTGAGGGCGGGGCCTCAGCGGCGATCTCGCGAGCGCGCCGACGACTACGCGAAGCGATTTCCGCGGAGGAGCGCGAGGGCGACCGCTAGTAGGGATCGCCTCGATCGCGTCGAGACAGGATGCGAGCGATGACGCGCAACTGCATCGCCGTCGCGGCGACCATGCCCACGAAGCCGATCACGCGCAGGTAGGTAGACACGGACTCGTTCGGCGCGAGTCCGGCAGCGATGAGGATGAGCGCGGAGCCCAACAGTCCCACCACTCCGATCGTGGTGAACAGGATCTGGGAGATCCAGCGATCGAGCCGATGCCCGTCCTCCCCGTACCAGCGATCGACGCGCATGGTGAGTCGTCCGGATCGAGCCTGCAGCGCGAGATCCTCGCCGAGTTGGGGCATCGAGCGCAGCACCGGAAGCGCCCGGACGAGTTCGCTCATCACCTGATCGCGGGGGTTCATCTGGGTGCTCATCACCAGACCACCCATGCGCTCCTGGGTGGCCGGTCCCATGCGGAAGGAGGAGTCGATGATCCGCAACGTGCCGTCGATCGTGAGGGCAGCGCGAGCGAGCACGGTGAGGGCCTCGGGCGCGCGAACTCCATGTCGGTTGAGGACCTTCAACACCTCGGATAGGGCCGAGGGGTCGAAGCCCCCTGACTGCACGTCGGTGAGAATGGCTCCGAGATCGAACTCAAGGGACGAGATATCGATGTCGTCGGCGTTGTGTCCGGCGAGGCGACGAACGCCGCGCGCGAGGATGGAGGGGTCTCGCATCGTGAAGCCGATCGCGAGTTGCTGCAGACCCTCGAGGGTGATCGGGTCGAGATGACCGACGGCGCCGTAGTCGATCAGCCACAGTCTTCCTTGCTCATCGATCAGGACGTTTCCAGGATGCGGGTCTGCGTGATAGACGCCGTGGGTGAGCACCTGGGAGAGGAAGGAATCGATGAGTCGCGAGGCGAGAAGGCTGCGTTCCACACCCGTGGCATCTACTGCGGCTCGATCCGACACGGGGACACCATCGACGGCCTCCATGACCAGGACGCGCTTGGTGGTGTAGTCAGAGAAGATCTCGGGCATCTCCACATCGGTCGAATCCCCGCGGTTGGCCCGCATCGCGGCGTTGTTTGCGAGTTCGCGAGTGAAGTCGAGTTCCTCGGTGATTCCTGAGACGAGTTCGCGAGCCAGGGCAGCGAGCCCGAGTCGCTGGGCGGAGTCGGAGCGGCGCTGGAACTGCTCGGCAGCCCAGATCAAGACGCTGCCGTCGCGCTCCACGTTCTCTTCGATGCCGGGGCGCTGCACCTTCACGATGACCGTGCGGCCATCGAACATGACGGCGCGATGCGTGACTCCGATCGATGCTGCAGCGAGCGCGTGATCATCGAAACTGGAGAAGATCTCCGAGATCGGCGCACCCAGTTCAGTTTCGATGACGGTGTGGACCTCGTCGACAGGAAGACCGGGGACCGAGGTACGAAGCCGGGCGAGTTCCTCGGTGAGAACGGCGGGAAGAAGGTCCTCGCGGGTGGACGCGATCTGGCCGAACTTCACCAGGATGCCGCCGGCATCCTCGAGGGTTTTGCGCAGTGCCCGGGCGCCCTCCGGAGTCGCGAGGCTCTGGGTCGAGGGGATGCCGCGGCCGATGAGTCCATTGACGCGCGCCGCGTGGGCGATCTGGCGCAGTCGACGTAGACCGGCGAGTCGAATCTTGATCCAGCGGATCGGGTGGGGCAGCGACCAGCGGCGTCGTCGATCGCGCGGGCGGAAGATCGCGTCGAGAGCGACACTCGCGAGCAGGGTAATCACGAGGACATAGCCGAAGAAGCCGACGCCCAGTGCCCAGAGGTCGTTGAGGTCGTCGATATCCGCCTCGCTGTACTGGGCGGCGATGATGATGAGGCCGGCGAGGAACCCCACGATGCCGGCGAGCACAGCGCGCCCGAATCCTCGGCGGACACCGAGGATGCGCCCGGACAGCCAACCGACGACGACCAGCAGGACGACGATGACCAGGATCAGCCAGAGTGTGTCCCAGATCGTGGGCTCAGTCGTCATGGAGCGATCGTGCCATGTCCGCTAGGGACGGGTCATGCGGTTCCAGCCGCGGATGGAAAGCGCGCCACCGACGACAGCGAAGCCCACCACCCAGAGCAGCGACCAGCCGAGCGCTGAATCGACCTCACCGAGCAGAACCAGGCCGCGAGTGGCGTTCGCGAACTGGGTGACCGGGTTGATGGTGGCGAACCAGGCTAGCCAGTCGGGCATCGTCGAGACGGGGACGAACACGCTAGAGGCGAAGGTGAGGGGGAAGATCCAGATGAAGCCGGCGCTCTGGGCGACCTCGGGGGATTTCACCGAGACCCCGATGGCGACCGCGATCCAGGCGAAGCCGAAGGCGATCACCATGAGCAGGATCCACGCGGCAAGCAGCCCCGGGCCCCATTCGGGTCGGAAGCCGACGAGGAGTCCGACGAGGAAGATGACGATGACGAGTAGCCCGGCGCGCAGCGTGTCGGCGACCACGCGACCGGTGAGCGGAGCGAGGCGTGCTGTGGGCAGGCTTCGCAATCGATCGGTGAATCCGCTCGCGAGATCATCGCTGATGGCGACAGACGCCGAAGCGGCGGAGAAGAGTGCGTTTTGCACCACGATGCCCGGGATGAGCAGGTTGACGTAGTCGACTCCGGGGGGAGTCTCGATGGCGCCGCCGAACACATAGCGGAACAGCAGCACAAACATCACCGGCTGCACGATCGTGAACACGATGGCCTGCGGATTCCGGCGGAATTTCGCCAGGCTGCGCTGCGCAAGCGCGAAGGTGTCGATGAAGAAGCGGCCCAGATTCGGGGTGTGGGACGCGGATGTCCGTCGAACTGCCGTGGTGCTCATCGGCCTCGCCTCCGCTTCGGTGGCTCGGGAGCGGCTGGTTCTTCCTCCACCACATGCCCGGTGTAGGTGAGGAAGACATCGTCGAGGCTGGCGGTGGTCGTGCTCACTCCCGCCAGCGGGGTGACCTCCATGGCAGCGGCGAGGAGAGAGTTCACGCTGTCACTTGCCGTCCGCGCACGGACACTGCCCTCGACGATCTCACCGGTCACGGCATCTGCGAGAGCGGGCAGTGCGTGCGCGTCGACCGGAGTGAGGATGAGGATCTCCTCGCCAACGGTGGCCTTCAATTCCGTGGGCGTCCCTTCGACGACCACTCGGCCCGCATCGATGATGCTGATCCGTGAGGCGAGGGCGTCAGCTTCCTCGAGGTACTGGGTGGTGAGCACGATGGTGACACCTCGCGCAGCGATGGAACGCACCTCGTCCCAGAGGGCATTGCGGGTCCGGACATCGAGGCCCGTGGTGGGTTCGTCGAGGAACAGCACGCTGGGATCACCCATGAGAGACGCAGCGAGATCGAGTCTGCGGCGCATACCGCCGGAGTAGGTCCTCGCGGGGCGTTCGGCGGCATCGGCGAGGTCGAATCGCTCGAGCAGGTCGGTCGCCCGCCGCTGGCGCTCTGCTCGCGGCAGCCCGTAGAGCGTCCCGGTGAGAATCAGGTTCTCCTGACCGGTGAGTGATTCATCCACGGTGGCGTACTGACCGGCTACACCGATGATGTCGCGGACTGCTCCAGCCTCCCGGACGACGTCGAGTCCCTCGACGAAGACATGACCACTGGTCGGAATGAGGAGGGTGGTGGCCACGCGGATGAAGGTCGTCTTGCCAGCGCCATTGGGTCCGAGGATCGCATAGACCTCACCGTTGGCGATCGACAGATCGAGGCCATCGAGGGCCTTCTTGCTGGTGTTCCGGGAGCCGTACACCACGTTGAGATCGCGTGCGAGCACCGCCCATTCGGAATCCGACACTCTCGACAGGCTACGCCTGTCGTGCCAGGCTCACGTCTATTGGGTCGAGAGAGGGGAGATCCCATGGCTGATCGTCGGACGCCGTTGAAGCCGCTTCGCTGGACACCGCCGCGGGACCAGGGAATGACGGGGCAGTTCGAGCGACTGGATCGCATCGATGGGATCACGCTCCTGCCCGTCACCGGGGTGGGTCCCGAAGACGTGGCGATCGCTCAGGATGGTCGCCTCCTGACCGGAACGGCCGATGGCCGGATTCTGCGGGTGAGTCCCGATGGCCACCACGTCGAGCGAGTGGCGGAGACCGGGGGGCGTCCGCTGGGGATCGAGATCCACCCGGAGGGTTGGTGGGTGGTCTGCGATGCCGATCGCGGCTTGCTGCGCGTTGATTCCGGCACGGGGGATGTGGAAACCCTGGTGAATTCGATCGACGGTCAGCCCTTGCGCTTCACGAACAACGCTGCGGTGACAGCAACGGGTGAGATTTATTTCACCGACTCCTCGCGTCGATTCGGGATTGAGGAGTTCAAGGGGGACCTGCTCGCGCACACCTCATCGGGTCGCCTGCTCCACTGGTCGGCCGGTCGGGATGTCCAAGTCGTGCTTGACGGCCTCGACTTCGCCAATGGTGTCGCCCTCGCGAAGGATGATTCCTTCGTGCTGGTCGCGGAGACGGGTGGCTATCGCATCCAGCGTGTCGATCTAATCGGTGATCATGCGGGTGCGGCACGGGTGATCCTGGACAACATGCCTGGGATGCCCGACAACATGTCCCGCGGGAGTGATGGAGTGTTCTGGATAGCGATGCCCTCGACCCGCAATCGCCTGTTGGACTCGCTGCTTCCTCGACCCGGCGCTCTTCGCTCGATGGTGTGGTCGCTGCCGGATGCTTTGCAGCCTGATGCTGATCGGGTGCTCTGGGTCGTCGGCATCGACGGCGAAGGTCGCGTGGTGCGTAATCTCTATGTCGAGAACGCCGACTACCACTACGTCACCGGGGTCCGGGAGCACGCGGGGAAGCTCTACCTCGGCTCGCTGGCGGAATCAGCCATCGGTGTCATCGGTATTCCGGCGTGATTTCCTAGGCGGAGGTGCGAACGGCGCAGGAGATCTCGCCGACGAGGCGCCTGCGGAGAGCCCAGATCAACAGCCCGATCGCGGCGACGGCGAGGATCGGCTGAATGGGGGCGAACCACTGGACGGCACCGGTCGTGCCGAGTGCGATGAGGACGAGCTTGTTGCACACTGGACAGCCGACAGCGAAGAAGGAGACCAGTCCGCCGACCACACCGGCCTTGCCTGCTCGATCGAGATGATCAGTGGAGCTCCCGTCATCAGCGGTATCCTCCGCGGAGCCGCTATCGACCCGGGGAATCGCGATATACGTCGCGACGAGCAGTCCGGCGAGGATTCCGGTGAGGATCGTGACCGGCCAGGACCACCACTCCGGCTCGATCGCGCGACCGAAGACCGGATTGGGGATGAGTGCCGTGGGAATGGCGAGCGCCACCGTGGAGAGCACCGCGGCGATGCCGGCGATCCCCCATCGGCGTGCGGGCCACATGCGAAGGGCCTGCCAGGACTGCATACCCCCGAGGGTATACCAGGTCTCGGTTGGCGCGATACCCGGACGAAACATCGACCTGCTAGGAAGCACTCCGTGACCACGCAGCCCTTCGACGAGATGTATGACGGTGGGCTTCCTCGTGTGCCTCATGCGGAGTTGCATCGGGTCCTCGAACACCTCGGCCCCGAGGAACTCGGCAATCGAGCGCGGGTTCGCGATTCCTATCTGGATCGCCACGGCATCACGTTCACTCTCGGCGAGCGCGAACGTCCGCTGCCCATGGATCTCGTGCCGCGGATCATCACCGCCACCGAGTGGTCTCGAATCGAGGCGGGTGTCATCCAGCGACTGCGTGCCCTCGAGGCCTTCCTCGCCGATGTCTACGGGCCCGGCCAGGTGCTTGCGGATGGAGTCATCCCACGTCACCTAGTGACGTCATCGACGCACTTCCATCGACAGGCTTGGGGCATCATCCCGCCGAATGGTGTGCGCATCCATGTGTCCGGGATCGATCTGATTCGCGATGAGCAGGGTGAGTTCCGGGTGCTTGAGGACAACCTGCGCAATCCATCGGGGGTGTCCTATGTCCTGGAGAACCGTCGCACGATGGGCCATGTTCTGCCCGAGGTATTCGCCGGCCACGTTGTTCGACCGGTGGCGGAATACCCTGATCGGCTCGAGCACGCGCTCCGTCTCGCTGCACCGGTGACAGATCCTGCCATCGTGGTGTTGACCCCGGGCGTGCACAACTCCGCCCACTACGAGCATGCCTTCCTTGCTCGCCGCATGGGAGTCGAACTCGTTGAGGGGCGCGATCTCTACTGCCGCGATGATCGTGTGTGGATGCGAACGACATTGGGACCTCGACGTGTGCACGTCATCTACCGTCGTATCGATGATGACTTCCTGGACCCGGTGCAGTTGCGTTCCGACAGCATTCTCGGCGTTCCAGGTCTGTTGAATGCCGCGCGGTCTGGCCATGTCACGATTGCCAATGCCGTCGGTAACGGAGTCGCCGATGACAAGGCGGTGTACCCCTACGTCCCGAAGTTCATCGAGTACTACCTCGGTGAGGAGCCGTTACTGCCGAATGTGGACACCTTCGATCTGTCCGACCCGGACCAGCGGGCGCATGTCATCGAGAATGTGCACGGCATGGTGGTCAAGCCGTCGGATGCCTCGGGTGGCTATGGGTTGCTCATGGGGCCGAGTGCTACGGATGAGCAGATCGCTCGGACGATCTCCGCGATGGAAGCGGATCCGCGTGGCTGGATCGCCCAGCCCGTCGTGGTGTTCTCCACCTGCCCGACGATGCAGGATGACGGGCATCTGTCGGCCCGCCACGTTGATCTTCGGCCCTTCGCGGTCAACGATGGTTCAGAGGTGTACGTCCTTCCGGGTGGATTGACCCGCGTCGCCCTGCCCGAGGGCAGTCTCGTGGTGAACTCCAGCCAGGGCGGTGGATCGAAGGACACCTGGGTGCTCGATGACTCCGGTGTGCGACAGCGCCCGGCGGCGCGTCCGGTGCCGCGAGTGACGATCGTCGATGCCGATCTCCCGGCACGGCGAGAGGCGCCGCGAACCCACGACGAACGCATGCAGCAGCAGGAGCGTCAGCAGCAGCAGTCGAGTGATCGATCGGGATCGACGGGTGGTGACGTGTCGTGCTGAGTCGGATCGCGGAGTCCTTCTTCTGGATCGGTCGCTATGTCGAGCGTGCGCATTCCACTGCACGCCTGCTCGCGGAGCA
>CAZVCZ010000083.1:0-7671 GCA_964626275.1 uncultured Bifidobacteriaceae bacterium
TGCCAACTCCGCATAGGCGAGCGACGGCGAATCACGACGAAGGTCGAGATCGAGGCCGCTGGCCCTCGCGACCGGCCCGCTCACCGAATATGCCAGCGCATCCTCGTGCGACAGCACCGCGACGCCATCCCCGCTCACCGCGGACACGGCAAGTTCACGCAGCGCGGGAAGTTCCTCACGCGTCGCTGCCACCGCCGCCCGAACATCATCGAACCAACCCTCGGGTGCATCGTTCGCCACGCCGCCGATACGGGTGATCATCGCGTGGATCCGCCCCCCACTGATGCGCTCCAACGCGTACTGCCACGCCTCGCGCGCCGCCATGCCAGGCACATCGCGCGCGGATACCCCGCGCCCGGGCAGTGTCGCCGCGCCAGCGAGATGCATGAGACCGGCCATGGCCCGGTTCATCTCGCACAGCAGGGTCCGCAACCATGTCGCGCGGGGTGGTGGCGTCAGGCCCAGCAGCTCCTCGACGGCGAGCGCCATCGTCACCTCGCTGGTGACTGCCGAGAGCCAGTCGTGGCGATTGGCGAGCATCAGCCCGGCGCGGTAGTCGCGCACCTCCAGTAGTTTCTCCGTTCCGCGATGCAGCAGGCCAGGCATCGGCTCGGCAGTGGCTACTCGAACTGCTCCATCAACATCGGTGAAGGAACAGCGCACCCGCATGGCGCCGTGGCCGCTGGGATGCAGTTCACCGAGGTCGAGGGTGATGTCGGCAGGGGCAGCCCCGATGCCGATGATCTGCTCCTCGCCGAGCGGCGGGGTCGCGGATGGAGGGGTCACGGACACGGGAGCAACCCTGCCATGGATGAGGACGTCCTAGGGATGACGCTCCGAACATGACACAGTAGGGGTGTGACGTCGCATGTCAATGAGGTCGATGAAGCCTTCGCCCCACCGCAGGAGAACTGGGTGCGGGTGTCCCCGAAACTCATCACCGCCCGCCGGATCACTCTCGGCATGGGCGCCTTGCTGGAGATCGCAGTCCTCATCACGCTGTGGCTGCTCCCCGGAGTCCCGATGTGGGTGGCTGCTGTGGCGACGGCTGTCGTGGTCATCTCCTTCATTTGGTCCTGGTGGCTCATCGGGCGGCGGGTGCGGTCCTATGGCTACGCCGAGCGCGCCGATGATCTGCTCGTCGTCAGTGGAATCCTCGTGCGCCGCCTTGTCATCGTTCCCTACGGCCGCATGCAGATGGTCGACCTCACCGCGGGACCGATCGATCGCTGGTTGGGCATCGCCACGGTCCAGTTGCATACCGCCGCAGCAACCACCGATGCGACGATCCCGGGCCTACCACCGGAGGACGCAGCCGCACTGCGCGATCGGCTCGCGGCCCGTGGCGAGGCGCGATCGGCGGGCATGTGAGCGAGGTTCCCCAGACTCCACCGCTGCCGGTGCCCCCACCAGCGCCGATGGATCTCACCATCCCGCGGCGTACGCATCCGGCGACCCCGCTCGTCGTCGCAGCGCGACTCATCCCAGCGCTCTACATCGGCCTGCTCGTGGTCGCCGGCGGAATCTGGGACGCGATCGGCTTTCCCGCCGCCATCGGTGCTGCGATCGGAACCGTTGCCGTCGCCGCCATTGCGGCCTTCTTCGGCTGGTGGTCGTGGACGAAGTTGACCTACTACCTCGACGCAGACGGTGACCTGCACGTCGACTCGGGGATCTTCCAGCGCCAGGCTCGACGCTTGCAGTTGTCCCGGTTGCAGAGCGTCGATGCGGTGTCGCCACTCATCGCGCGCTTGCTCGGATTCGTCGAGGTGCGGATCGAAGTCGCAGGTTCGGGTGATTCCCGCGCGGTGCTTCGCTTCCTCACCAAGAGCCAGGCCGAGGATCTCCGGCTGACGATCCTGGCGAAGGCAGCAGAGGCCGGTGAACCCGAAGCAGTGCTCAACTCCGGTGAGGATGCTCAGCCGAACCAGGCGGCGACGGTCATGACCGACGATCTGCTCGCGACCGTTCCCACCGGGCGGCTCTTCGTCTCGCTGCTGCTGCGCACGACGACGGTGACGCTGCTCATCCTCACGGTGCTGTTCGTGCTGCTCACCATCCGCACTCAGGGCGTCGCATCTTTGGCCATCGCCGTCGTCACCGGCGGTGTCCCACTCTTCGCGATCGTTGGTGAGTTCTTCACCTATTCGGATTTCTCGGTGTCGCGCACGCGCGATGGCCTTCGGCTGCGACATGGGCTGTTGCAGACCCAGACGCGCACCGTCCCGGTGGGTCGGGTGCAGGCGGTGGAGTTCATCGAGCCGCTGCTGTGGCGGCGTTTCGACTGGGTGCGAGTGCAACTCACCGTTGCCGGGGTCGGGGGCGAAGGCCAGCAGACCGGTCGCGCGGTGCTCTTGCCGGTCGCGCCCCGAGAGCAGGCACTGCGTGTTATCGCCGAGGTGCTCCCGGGCATCGATCTCGACAATCTGCCCTGGGTCAGCGCGCCTCGCCGAGCTCGGTGGCGTTCGCCGATTCAGTGGTCCTTCCTCGCGTGGGCAGCGACCGAGGAGGTCATTGCCACGCGCAGTGGTCGGGTCACTCGACGTATCGCGATTGCGCCGCACGCCCGAAATCAGTCGGTGCGTTTGGTCCAGGGACCTTGGCAGCGGTGGCTGAGCCTCGCCACCGTTCACTTCGACGTCGCGCCCGGTCCGGTGAGCGTCACCGCCCTCAACACCGACCTCGCCGGAGCCCGGGCCCTCGCCGATGCGCAAGCCGACCGAGCGCGCGCCGCGCGATTGCACCACCGGTGACGACTCCTGCTCCGTTCATCCCCTGGTCGACTGCATGGCACCAGGCTCATGTGGGACCGGCCCATCTCGGTTCCGCGCATCACCAGGGGTTCTACCGTCGGCATTCGCCCGAACGCCACTTTGCCACCGAGGCTCAAGCGGGCCCGCTCGCTGAGGCTCTCGCTGCCCTCATCAGAGAGGTCGACACTCGTCTTGGCCAGCCGAGACCGCTCACCGTCGTCGACATCGGCGCTGGGGCGGGGGAGTTGCTCACGGGCATCCTGGGACACCTCGACGACGAACTCATCGGACGGCTTGAGGCCACCGGTATCGATGTCAGGCCCCGACCGGACGCACTCGATCCGCGCATCGAATGGGTGCAGGGCGAAGCGCCTGAGGTGGTGTCGACCATCTGGCGCAACGGAGTGACCGGGCTGATCATCGCCCATGAATGGCTTGACGATCTCCCCGTCGATGTCGTGCAGCGCGATGATGTAGGAACGCTGCGCGAAGTGCTCGTTGATCCGGCGACGGGCGAGGAACTGCTCGGCGCCGAGGTCAGTGCCGATGGGGACGCGCATGACTGGATGCAGCAGTGGTGGTGGCCGGTGCGCGATCGTGCGGAGGTCGGCCTGCACCGAGATCGCGCATGGGCGCGACTATGCACCAGCCTGAACGCGGGAACCGCGATCGCCATCGACTATTCGCATCTCGCACCTGAGCGCGACAGCGGCCGATTCGATGCGGGCACGATGACCGGCTTTCGAGACGGGCAGGCGGTGTGGCCGATCCCGGACGCGTCGATGAACATCACCGCACATGTCGCTCTCGATTCGTGCGCTGCTGCGACGGATCCCCCCGGAACCATCCTTGATCAGGCCAGTGCGGTGAGGGACCTGCTCGGTGACATCGACCCTGCGATCCCGGATGCGAGCACCGACCCTGCTGGATTTGCCGCCACCATCGAGCGTGTGTCGGCGCGGCATGGGCTGTGGGAGAGATCAGCCGGGGTGCGCTGGCTGCGATTCGACGTCAGTTAGGCGATCAGCCCGACAACTGGTGAGTCCCGCACCGCGACGCACCCGCGGCAACCCGGGCTCTACGCTTTGTCAGATGGCCTCCGCCTCACCGGTGCCCCCGCGGCTTCGCGTCGGCATCGTCGGCACCGGCCGCGTCGGCGCGGTCTTGGGTGCAGCATTGCGACGAGTAGGCCACCGGATCACCGCGGTGAGTGCCCGCACCGACCTATCCCGTGTCCGTGCGGAGGCGCTCCTCCCCGGTGTCACCATCACGTCCCCGGCAGATGTGGCTGCCGACTGCGACCTGCTGCTGCTCACCGTCACCGACGATGCGCTCGCTGATTTCGTCGCCGAACTCGCGCCCTCGATGCACCCCGGACAGTTCGTCGCTCACACGTCCGGCCGGCACGGGCTGGGTGTGCTCGCCCCGGCCATCGAGGCCGGAGCGATCGGGCTGGCGCTGCATCCCGCCATGACCTTCACCGGCACCAGCCTCGACCTCGCTCGGCTCGAGGACTGTCCCTTCGCGATCACCGCTAACTCCGCGGATCAGCCGATCGCGGAGGCGTTGGTCATCGAGATGGGCGGACTGCCGATCGAGGTGAGCGAACAGGCGCGGCTGGTGTATCACGCGGCCCTCGCGCATGGCGCGAACCATCTCGTCACGCTCGTGGCCCAAACGCGGGAACTTCTCGGCATTGCCGGTGTCGCCGATCCATCGGCCCTCGTCGCGCCGCTGCTCCGGGCGGCCCTGGACAACGCCTTGCGTGAGGGTGACGAGGCGCTCACCGGCCCGGTGTCGCGAGCTGATGTCGGCACGATCGTCGATCACCTGCGGGATCTGCAGGAGGTGTCGCCCGAGACGGCCGAGACCTACCGGGTGCTGGCCGCCGCGACCGCGCGACGCGCCCACGCAGCTGGTCGACTCGATGATGAACAGATCCGCCGCATCCTCGACGTGCTCGCTGATGACGCATCGCTGGGGGAGGGGGCATGACTACGGTTTTCACGACGCGCGAGGAACTGCGGACCTGGTCGAAGGGAGCCGGCCAACGCGCGGTCGTGATGACGATGGGGGCCCTGCACGAGGGCCACGCGCACCTCATGGATGTCGCTCGGGAGCGAGTCGGGGCGAACGGGCAGGTGATCGTCACCGACTTCGTCAATCCGCGTCAGTTCGGCGCCGGCGAGGACTTCGAACGCTATCCGCGCGATCTCGATCGCGATGTCGATATCTGCGCTGACCATGGTGTGGACGTCGTCTTTGCGCCGGGAGTTGACGTCGTATATCCGACGCCGGGTTCAGCGTCTGCTGCGATCACCATCGAACCGGGGCCACTGGGGAGCATCCTCGAAGGCGCAGCCCGCCCCGGACACTTCGCCGGCGTGCTCACGGTCGTCGCGAAGCTCATGCATCTCACCAGTCCTGACATCGCGTTCTTCGGTGAGAAGGACTACCAGCAACTCGTCCTCATCACCGCGATGGCGCGCGCCCTCGATTGGCCGGTGGCGATCGAGGGGGTGGAGACCGTCCGGGAGGCAGACGGTCTCGCGATGAGCAGCCGCAACCGCTATCTCGATCCGCCGGCGCGCTCGCTCGCCGCACGGATCCCCGCTGCGCTGGCCGCCGGCGCGGCCGCGTCACCCCAGGGCGCGGACGCAGTCCGGAAGGCGGCGGCGGATCACCTGCGCGCGGGGGGATTGCAGCCGGACTATGTCGAGGTGACCGATCCTGAGCTCGGTCCGGCACCCGAGCGGGGTGCAGCGAGGCTGCTCGTGGCTGTTCCCGTCGCGGGGACGCGCCTCATCGACAACATCGCGATCGATCTGGGAGATCCCGCATGAGTCGGCTCGAGGCGGCCGAGCCGACCTGGGAGGTGAGCGCCGATGTCGTCGTCGTCGGATCAGGGATTGCCGGCCTCACCGCCGCACTCGATGCGCGACGAGCCGGATTGAGCGTTCTCATCGTGACCAAGGGTCGAGTCGACGAGGGATCGACCCGATGGGCACAGGGCGGCATCGCCGCGGCCCTCGCCGAGGACGACTCACCGGAGGAACATCTGCACGACACCCTTGTCGCGGGGGCCGGACTGTGCGATGTCGATGCCGTGCGCGCGCTCGTCACCGAGGGGCCCGCAGCCGTGCGCCACCTCATCGACCTTGGCGCGCACTTCGATGTCGATGAAGCGGGGGAGTTGAAGCTCACCCGCGAGGGCGGGCATCTTCGAGACCGCATCACTCACGCGGGCGGTGACGCGACTGGTGCGGAGATCAGTCGCGCGCTCGTCGCAGCCGTCCTCGCCGATGACGGCATCGAAGTCATCGAGGGTGCGCTCGCGCTCGATCTTCTTCGCGACGCCGAGGGCGCGGCGCAGGGAGTAACCCTGCATGTCATGGGTCAGGGGCAGCGCGACGGTGTCGGCGCAGCCCTCGCCCCCGCGGTCGTCCTCGCCACCGGCGGTTTCGGGCAGGTCTATTCCCAGACGACCAACCCATCGGTGGCCACTGGAGACGGACTTGCGCTCGCGATTCGGGCGGGCGCGGAGATCGCCGACGTCGAGTTCGTGCAGTTCCATCCCACCGTGCTGTGGCTGGGCAGCGGCGCGGTCGGGCAGCAGCCGCTGGTCAGCGAGGCCGTGCGCGGCGAGGGCGCGATCCTGCGCGACGCCGATGGAGTGCACTTCATGGTCGACGAACATCCACTCGCCGATCTTGCCCCCCGGGATGTCGTCTCTCGGGCGATCATGCGTCGGATTGTGGCCAGCGGCGCGCCCCATGTGTGGCTCGATGCGCGCGGTTTCGGCGAGAAGAAGTGGCGCGAGAGGTTCCCGACGATCTATGCCTCCTGCATCGAGCATGAAGTCGATCCGGTGACCGAGATGATTCCCGTCGCGCCAGCCTCGCACTATGTGTCCGGCGGGGTTCATACCGATCGCGACGGGCGGACGAGCATCCCGGGCCTGTATGCCTGCGGTGAGGTGGCGTGCACCGGTGTGCATGGAGCAAACCGTCTCGCGTCGAACTCCCTGCTCGAGGGCCTGGTCTTCGCCACTCGTATCGGCGCGGTGCTGGCGTCCGAACGTCGCGAAGCTCGTCCGATCGTCACCGATACGGCGGTGGTCTCCCTGGTGTCGAATGCCCTTCGGCGTGACCTGCAGCAGTTGATGAGCGTCGATGCTGGTGTCTTGCGTAGCGCGGAGTCGCTCGAGCGCGCGGCCGAAGGGCTTCGTGCACTGGCTCGACATGAGGGTGCGCGCCCGTGCACCGAGGACTGGGAGACCACGAATCTGCACACCGTCGCTCGACTGCTGGTCGACCATGCGCGCCAACGCGAGGAAACCAGAGGCTCGCACTGGCGAGAGGACTTCCCCGAACGCGATGACGCTCGCTGGCGAGTGCGCCTGATCAGCCGACTCACCC
The DNA here is from genome assembly GCA_964626275.1 of uncultured Bifidobacteriaceae bacterium. Lineage (GTDB taxonomy): Bacteria > Actinomycetota > Actinomycetes > S36-B12 > S36-B12 > M55B157. Next base: position 7,172 of record CAZVCZ010000083.1, read on the forward strand.
CCGCAGGTGACGTAGTCAGCCGTCATGAGACGGTGACCGCCATGGAGCCCGAGCGCGAGGGTGCAGATCGTGCCCGCATCGAGGGGGTGCTCGTCGATGCCGGACTCGATCCCGCGGCAGTAGGGGCCCTCGCCCGCGATGCTCTCGCGGAGGATCTCGCCGGCGGTGTCGATGTCACCAGCGAGGCGACGGTCCCGCGCAAGCAACGTTCCCGGCTCCTTCTCACGGCCCGCGCGGAAGGCGTGGCTGCGGGCATCCCGGTCGCGGCCCTGGTGTTCCTCGAAGCCGCCAAGGGTCGCGTCGAGATCGATCTCGCGATGAGTGATGGTGAGCGAGTCGAGCCCGGCGATGTCCTCCTCGCCGCAACCGGATCAACACGCGATCTGCTGCTCGCCGAGCGCACCGCACTGAACCTGCTGTGCCATTTGTCGGGCATCGCGACGCTCACCCGCCGCTGGGTCGATGCGATCGACGGGACCACTGCCAGCATCCGAGACACC
>CAZVCZ010000084.1:0-7568 GCA_964626275.1 uncultured Bifidobacteriaceae bacterium
GCGCAGCGTGCCAGCGGGATTCCCGCCGGCAGCCGGGTTAACCTCGAGGGGTAGCGCTTCCCACACCGGGGAGCTTGAGCGTGAAGGGCGAGGAGGTGCGGTGTGAGCCAGCTCGTTCCCTTCCTCACCACCGATCCGCTACCGCCCTCGCGCAATGACCGCAGCTTCATCGGCAAGGCGGCTGCGCTCCTCGGCATCGTCGGTCTGGTCGTCGGAGTCGTCTGGGCGACCCAGGCGGTGCGGGGAGTCCTTCCGGAGGAGCCCGCGGCGGTGACCCCCGGACTGCCCACGGTTGTCGTGGTCGACGCGGGTGATTCGTTGACAGCGGTGGGCAACAAGTTGGCCGACGCCTCGGTCGTGACCTCGACATCGGCTTTCCTCGCAGCCGCGGAACTCGAGGAGCGTGCGGCGACGATCGGTCCGGGTGTCTACAACCTGCTGACGGGGATGGACCCGTTGGATGCAATCACTCTCATGCTGGATCCGTCATCACGCGCGGCCCCGCTCGTCCTCCCGGAAGGGTTGCGGCTCGTCGACACCGTCCGCCTGACCGCTGAGCACAGCGGCATCTCCGAAGAGGAACTCAGCCAGGTCCTGATCGATCCTGAGGGACTCGATCTGCCCTCCTGGGCCTCGGGGCGTCCGGAAGGATTCCTGTTCCCGGCCTCCTACGACATCATCCCCGGAGCGCAGGCGCAGGATGTCCTGTCCGCGATGGTGCGACGTTTCGACATCGCCGCAGGCGAGGTCGATATTCGCAAGCGCGCCAAGCGGCTGGACTACACCCCCTACGAAGTGCTCATCGTTGCGTCGCTCGTCCAGGCCGAAGCCGCCCCGGATGATTTCCGCAAGGTGGCGCGCGTGGCCTACAACCGGCTCGAGCAGGGCCTGCCGCTGCAGTTCGACTCGACGGTGAACTACGCCCTCGGCACATCCACGCTGCTGGTCACCGAGGACATGCTGGCGGTGGATTCCCCCTACAACACGTACCTCAACACGGGCCTGCCCCCGACACCCATCAACTCCCCGGGCCAGGAGGCGCTGGAAGCAGCGCTGCGCCCGGCGAAGGGGGACTGGCTGTATTTCGTCACGGTCGATCCGGCCACGCTGCAGACCAAGTTCACCGATTCCTATGAGGAGTTCTTGGAGTTCAAGGCGGAGTTCCAGGAGAACTACGCGCGCATGATGGAGTCCACGCCTGATCCTGGAACGCCGTGACGGGTCCGAGACGCGCGGGAGTGCTCGGCTCACCCATCGGCCACAGCCTCTCCCCGGTCCTGCATCGTGCGGCGTACCTAGCCCTGGGTTTGGACTGGGGCTACGACGCCTACGACGTGCCCGAGGGTGGGCTCAGGGCTTTCTTGGCCGACGTCGATGAGTCCTGGGCGGGCCTGAGCCTCACGATGCCCCTGAAGACTGAAGCGGTCGGGTTAGTCGATGAGATCAGCGAGCGTGCTCGCCTCGTGGGAGCGGTCAACACGATCATCGTGTCCGCTGACGGCCTGATCGGACACAACACCGATGTTCCCGGCATGATCCGTGCGCTGGACAGCGTGGCGGTCGATCGCGACGCGGTGCGGAGCGTCTCCATCATCGGGGCCGGTGCGACGGCGCGTAGCGCGCTGGCCGCGGTCATCGAGCGACAGGGGCCATCGGTGTTGATTGACGTCTACGCCCGATCGTTATCTCGTGCGAGGGGTCTTGTAGAGCTGGGCGATGCCCTCGACGCGCAGGTGTCGCTTCATCCCTGGGAGGAGGTCCCGGTGGCGTGGCAGGCCGATCTCGTCGTCAGCACGCTCCCGGGTCCGGCAGCCGAAGACATCAGTCTGCCACCCGAACTCATGCCCAAGCTGCTCATGGATGTGGCGTACGACCCGTGGCCCACCGCACTGGCGACCCGATGGCGTACAGCCGGCGGACAGGTCGCGAGCGGCGCCGATCTGCTGCTTGGCCAGGCCCTCGATCAGGTGGAACTCATGACCGGCCGCGAAGCCCCGGCGCAGGCGATGCGCGAGGCGCTGTTCACTGCACTCTCCGCGAGGGCTGACGGCGCGATCTGAGAGGATGCGGGCCATGTTGCGATGGTTGACCGCCGGTGAATCCCACGGTCCGGCGCTCGTGGCCATCCTCGAGGGCATGCCTGCTGGCGTGGGTGTGACGACCGCCGAGATCGCCGAGCAGTTGCGTCGACGCCGGCTCGGTGCTGGTCGTGGCGCTCGGATGAAGTTCGAGGCTGATGAGGTCACGATCCTCGGTGGAGTGCGCCATGGCCTCAGCCTGGGAAGCCCGATCTCCCTCCAGGTCGCCAATACCGAATGGCCGAAGTGGGAGCAGGTCATGTCCGCTGATCCGGTGGCCCCGGAGGAGTTGGAGGGTCTGGCGCGCAATGCTCCGCTGACCCGGCCGCGACCCGGTCATGCGGACCTCGCCGGAATGCAGAAGTACGGCTTCGATGATGCTCGACCGATTCTCGAGCGGGCGAGTGCGAGGGAGACAGCTGCGCGGGTGGCCCTGGGAAGCGTCGCCCGAGCGTTCCTGCACGACGTGGCCGGAATCTCGATTCTCAGTCACGTCGTCCGCATCGGCGGGGCCTCGATCGAGATCCCGCCTCCGGCGGCCGATCGCGCTCACGCCATCGACGAGGATCCGGTGCGGTGCGCTGACGAGAACGGCTCCCAGGCAATGCAGGAGGAGATCAGCGCAGCGCATCGTGACGGCGACACGCTCGGAGGGGTGATCGAAGTCGTCGTCCACGGACTGCCGCCGGGCCTTGGTAGCCACGTGCACTGGGACCGTCGCATCGATGCGCGCATCGCGGCTGCGCTCATGGGAATCCAGGCGATGAAGGGTGTGGAGTTCGGTGATGGATTCGGGCTCGCCGAGATCCGCGGGTCCGCTGCGCAGGACGAGATCGTCACCGCAGAGGCAGGCCTGCGACGGACATCCGGCCATTCGGGGGGTAGCGAGGGCGGGATGACGACGGGTGAGGTCCTCCGAGTCCGTGCCGCGATGAAGCCGATCTCTACTATTCCTCGCGCCCTCGACACCGTCGATGTCGCGACCGGGGAGGCAGCGAAGGCGATCAACCAGCGCTCGGATGTGTGCGCCGTCCCCGCTTCAGGAGTCGTCGCCGAAGCGATGGTCGCCCTCACCCTCGCCGACGCTGTGGTCGAGAAGTTCGGTGGTGACCACGTGAACGAAACCCGGCGGAATCTGGAGTCCTATCTCGCGCACCTGGCTATTCGATGACGAACGCGGATGCGACTGATCCGAATGATGTGGATCGTCCGATCGCTGTGCTCGTTGGTGCACCGGGGGCCGGAAAGTCCAGCGTCGGTCGGCTCCTGGCACGTCGTCTGGATACCGAATTCATCGACACGGACGCCTTGATCGTCGAGCGGGCGGGCAAGCCGGTCTCGGACATCTTTATCGAGGATGGTGAACCTCATTTCCGCACCCTCGAAGCGGACGCACTTCGAGAGGCGCTGACCCGGTCGGGGGCGGTGGTGTCCCTGGGCGGGGGAGCAATCGTCTCCGAGGAGAATCGACGAGCACTGCGCGATCACCGCGTGGTCTGGCTGAAGGTGTCGGCGGGACAGGCGGCTTCGCGCGTCGGCTTGTCCGGAGCGCGCCCGCTGCTCATGGGCAATGTGCGGGGTCGACTGGTGACGCTGCTGCAGGAGCGTACGCCGTGGTACGCCGATCTCGCGGAGGTCACCGTCGACACTGACGACCGCACCGTGGAGGACATCGTGGAGGAAGTCAGCGGGAAGGTGCTCGCGTCATGAGTGTGACCAGGATCCCGGTGGCAACGGCTCACCCCTACGAGGTGGTGATCGGTCGCGGTGTTCTCGGCGAGTTGCCTGCACTGATCGGCACCGCGGCAGTGCGGGTGGGGATCGTGGTCCCAGCGTCACTGGCCCGCACGGGCGATGCGATCCGAGATGACCTCGAAGCCCAGGGCTATACGCCGGTCGTGCTCGAGGTTCCCGACGGCGAGGACCAGAAGACCCCGGAGGTGGCCGCCTTCGCGTGGACTGCCCTGGCGGAGGCTGGTTTCACCCGGACGGATGCGCTCCTCGGGGTGGGCGGGGGCGCCACCACCGATCTCGCGGGGTTCATCGCGGCGACGTGGCTGCGAGGAGTGCGCATCGTCCAGGTCCCCACGACGCTCCTCGCCATGGTCGATGCCGCGGTCGGGGGCAAGACCGGCATCAACGTTCCCCAGGGGAAGAACCTCGTGGGATGCATACACGAACCGGCCGGGGTGCTCTGCGACCTGACCGCGCTGGAGACCCTCCCGGCGAACGACCTCGTGGCGGGACTCGCCGAGGTCGTCAAGTGCGGCTTCATCGCCGACCCCGAGATCCTCGACATCATCGAGTCTGATCCCAGAGCGTGCACCGAACCCGACTCGCCGCAGGTGCGGGAGTTGATCGAACGCGCGATCCGGGTCAAGGCGGAGGTCGTGGCGGGGGACCTGCACGAGCGCATCGGGACAGTCCTCGGGCGAGAGGTGCTGAACTACGGTCACACCTTCGGTCATGCGATCGAAAAGGTGGAGTCCTTCCAGTGGCGGCATGGGGCTGCCATCAGCGTGGGCATGATGTACGTCGCCGAATTGGCACGCCTTGCCGGGCGTCTCGATGATGATGTGGTGGATCGCCATCGACGGGTCCTCACCGATCTCGGACTGCCCACGACCTATCCCGCCGGCCGATGGGACGCGCTGTTGTCGGCGATGAGGTTGGACAAGAAGGCACGGGGTGACATGCTTCGTTTCGTGATCCTCGACGATCTGGCCCGACCGGTGCTGCTGGAGGGCCCCGATCCTGCTCTGCTCACGGCGGCGTACGCGGAGGTGTCCCGGTGACCTCGGTCATGGTGCTGAATGGGCCGAATCTGGCTCGCCTGGGCAGTCGTGAGCCTGAGATCTACGGCACGGCCAACTACGAGGACCTGGTGACGGTGTGCCATGACACGGCGCACCGGTTGGGCCTGCAGGTGGATGTTCGTCAATCCGATGACGAGGCGGAGTTGATTCGCTGGATCCATGAGGCCATTGATGCTGATCAGCCAATCGTCATCAACCCGGCGGCGTTCACGCACTATTCCTACGCGCTGCGCGATGCCCTGGCGCAGTGTGCGCGCCCGGTGATCGAGGTCCATCTGTCGAATCCAGCGGCCCGCGAGGAGTTCCGCCATCACAGTGTGGTGTCCGGCGTCGTCACGGGCACGATCGCTGGCTTCGGGATTCATTCCTATGCGATCGCCCTCGAAGGAATGGCGGCTGTTCTCGGCCGCGGCGCCACAGACTGACCCTCGATCGGGTCGAGCCCAGGGGGGGACCGGGCGCACGGGTATGCTCGGCTGGCTCAACCGCGGCGACATGATGGAGGCCTGGCAATGGCGACGACGAACGACCTCAAGAACGGCATCGTGCTGAACCTCGACGGCCAACTATGGAGCGTCGTGGAATTCCAGCACGTCAAGCCGGGCAAGGGTGGGGCCTTCGTCCGCACGAAGCTGAAGAACGTCCTGTCGGGCAAGGTCGTCGATAAGACATTCAACGCGGGCGTGAAGGTCGAGACCGCCAACGTCGATCGCCGCGACATGCAGTACCTCTACCGGGATGGTGACGACTTCATCTTCATGGACGGTCAGACCTACGACCAGGTGCCGGTGCCATCTGCGGTCGTGGGAGAGTCCTCCCGCTACCTGCTGGAGAACAACTCGGCGACGGTCGCCACCCATGATGGAGTGCCGCTCTACATCGAGTTGCCGCCCTCGGTGGAACTTCTCATCACCTACACCGAGCCAGGACTGCAGGGGGACCGATCGACCGGGGGAACCAAGCCGGCCACCCTGGAGACAGGTGCCGAGATCGCCGTGCCCCTGTTCATCGAGCCGGACACGAGGGTCAAGGTGGACACCCGGGATGGGTCCTATCTCGGCCGTGTGAACTAGGTCGAACGTCGCTGTCCATGTCTGCTCGAAGCAAGGCGCGCAAGCGTGCCCTCGACGTGCTCTATGAAGCCGATGTGCGGGGAGTGAATCCCCTCGATGTGCTCGCGGACGTCACGGCCCGCCGACAGGCCGACGAAGGAGTGACACCCCACGATTTCACCGTCGTGCTCGTGGAGGGGGTCCAGGCGCACCGCGATCGGATCGATGACCTGGTACAGAGCAACTCCCACGGCTGGGTGCTGTCGCGGATGCCGGCGATCGACCGCAACATCCTGCGGTTGGGGGCCTTCGAAATCCTGTGGGGACATGACGCCCCCGATGCGGTCGTCATCGACGAGGCGGTGAATCTGGCCCGGGAACTGTCGACCGATGAATCGCCGAGTTTCGTCAACGGACTGCTGGCTCGACTGGTCGAAATGCGTCCCTATTTGGAACTGTCGACGGACGGGAGCGCCGCGGCTGCGGAGTGAGTCGCGGAGCTGTTCCCTGCATCGGCTGCTGAGTGGGTGCCCCGGGTGGGATTCGAACCCACACTGGACGGTGTTTGAGACCGCTTCCTCTACCGGTTGGGATACCGGGGCGTCGCCGGACAGCGTAGTCCGATGCGTCGTCGATCCGGTGCGGGGGAGCCCCAGGCGCGGGGAGGCGCTTGACTACCCTCGGACCTGTGTTGCGCATCGTGGTCGCCGAAGACGAGGCGGTCATCCGGCTCGATCTGGTCGAGGCTCTGCGAGAGGCCGGCTATGACGTCCTCGCCGCGGTGGGGGATGGCGAGGCGGCGCTCGAGCAGATCGATCAGTTGCGCCCCGATGTCACCGTGGTCGATATCGCGATGCCGGGCATGGATGGTCTCGAGGTCACCCGCCGGGCGGCCGACCGGACGGCCATCGTCGTCCTGACGGCCTTCGGACAGCGCGATCTCATCGATCGGGCCACTCAGGCCGGCGCGATGGGATATCTGGTCAAACCGATAGGGCCGGAGAACCTCGTCCCCGCGATCGAGATCGCTGCGGCTCGGTGGGTGGCAGCCCATGAGCTGAAGACGGAGGCGGCCGACCTCGCCCGAAGGCTCGCCGAGCGTCGGGATATCGATCGGGCGAAGGGTCTGCTCATGGCCCAGGGGCTCACCGAGGAGGAGGCCTTCGCCGCGCTGCGTCAACGGGCCATGGATGCCCGCACCACGATGGGGTTGGTGGCTCGGAACATGATCGCCGATCAGCCTTAGATAACGAATCCATAACGAGACAGGTCACGGATTCACAACCATCTGCCGGGAACGGGGATCGGTAACACGTTCGACACGCATGGGCAGGTAGTTTGGGGTCACCGTTGTTCCAACGATGCGGGTTGGCGCCATGCCTGCCCGCCCTTTAAGGAGAACATTCATATGAAGCGACGCATTGCCGGTTCGCTTGCAGTCATCGGTGCGGCCAGCCTCGTGCTTGCCGCCTGCGGTGGCTCAAGCGACGACAGCGGCTCCGCGACGTCTGCAGCGCCCACCTCTGAGGCGCCCACGACGAGCGAGCCCGCCCCGTCGCCGGATACGGAGTGCTCGAATGATCAGCTGATCATCGGCACCCTGCTCCCGGCCACGGGTGACC
>CAZVCZ010000085.1:0-7562 GCA_964626275.1 uncultured Bifidobacteriaceae bacterium
GTCGCGATCAACGCCCGCGGTGAACTAATCGCCACCCTGCCGACGAGTCGCACGATCCCCCCAGCGCTCCGCAAGGCTGTCCTGCTGCGCGACGTCGTCTGTCGCATCCCCGGCTGCCATCGCCACATCGAAGAGATCCACCACGTCACCTTCTTCCGCAACGGCGGGCTCACCAAGCTCGGCAATCTCGCCGGGCTGTGCTGGTTTCACCATCACCTCATCCACCACGGGCCCTGGACCCTCGAGGGAGACAGCAACGGCGCCCTCACCCTCACCAACACCCGCACTGGCGAGATCTGGCCCTGTCGCCCACCACCGAAACGCGAGTAGCCGAGTCGTTAGGGTCGTTGGTGTGAGCGCTCCCCGCTATCCCGATGCCCCGCGACTCGATCTGGTCGAGTCGCTCCACGGCCATGAGGTGCCCGACCCCTACCGCTGGCTCGAGGAACCCGAGGATGAGCGCAGCGTCGCCTGGCGCGCGGAACAGCAGGAGTTGTTCGCCGCCGAGGCGGGGTCCTGGACGACTCGAGACCACTTTGCCGAACGTATCGGCGCGCTCATGGGCGCAGGGACGATCTCGCCCCCCTACTTCCGCGGCGAACGCCGATTCTTCAGTCGTCGCGATCCTGGTCAGCAGTTCGCCGTGCTCTACACCGTCGACCCCGGCAGCGAGAACGAACGCGCCCTTATCGATCCGATGGCGATGGACCCCGACGGCCTCACCACGTTGGATTCCTGGCAGCCGAGCAAGGAGGGGGACCGGATCGCCTACCAGATCAGCGTAGGTGGCACCGAGGAGTCCGTGCTCTACGTGATGGACTCCGCCACGGGCGAGACCATCGACGGCCCCATCGATCGCTGCCGCTACTCCCCCATCGCCTGGCTTCCTGGCGGAGAAGCGTTCTACTACGTGCGCCGACTGCCGCCGGAGGATCTGCCGGCCTCGGAGGTAAACTTCCACCGCCGGGTGTTCTTGCATACCGTCGGGCGTCCTGATGCCGAGGATGTGCTCATCTTCGGCTCGGGCATGACGATGACCAACTACTACGGGGTAGAGGTCAGCCGGGACGGCCGCTGGCTCCAAGTGTCCTCGGCGGAGGGCACCGAGCCGCGCAATGACCTGTGGATCGCCGACCTCACCGCGAGCAGTCCGAAGGCGCCGGCCTTCACGCTCGTGCAGGGCGATGTCGATGCCCAGACCGGGATCGACGTGGGACGCAATGGATTGTTCTACGTCTCCACAGATCTCGACGCGCCGCGCGGACGAATCTGCGTCACCGAGCCTGAGTATCCGCAGGCAGACCACTGGCGCGATCTCATCCCCGAGGACGACGAGGCAGTGATCGACGGGTTCGCGATCCTCGACGGGCCGGAGTTGATGCGCCCGCTACTCCTGCTCCTGCGCACCCGGCATGTGGTGAGCGAGATGAGCGTCCACGATCTCGAGACCGGAGCGCTCGTCCAGACAGTCGAACTTCCGGGCGCAGGGACGATGATGGGGCCGCTGGAGCGACCCGATGGTGGCCCGATCGCCTGGCTGATCTACACCGACCACACCACGGTGCCGTGCATCTACACCTTCGATGCGCGCACCATGGCACTCGAACTCAGCGCTGTGCCGCCCGGCGTGGTCGAGGTGCCGACCGTGCATTCGCAGCAGGTGACCTACACCAGCGCGGACGGCACCGAGGTGCGCATGTTCATCCTCTCGCCGACCGAAACTCCCGAACAGCCACGCCCGGCGATTCTCTACGGCTATGGCGGCTTCGGTATCCCGATGTCACCCGGATATTCCGCGACGATCCTCTCCTGGGTCGAAGCCGGCGGGGTCTGGGCCATCGCGAACCTGCGCGGCGGCGGTGAAGAGGGCGAGGAGTGGCATCGCGCCGGAATGCTCGGCAATAAGCAGAACGTCTTCGACGACTTTCACGCTGCGGCCGACTACCTCATTGACTCCGGGTGGACGACGCGTGAGCAGCTGGCGATCAACGGCGGCTCCAATGGCGGGCTTCTGGTCGGGGCCGCGATGACGCAGCGGCCCGACCTCTACCAGGCGGTCGTGTGCGTCGCCCCGCTTCTCGACATGGTCCGCTACACCACCTCCGAACTCGGCCCGACCTGGACGGTGGAGTACGGCGATCCGGATGTTCCCGAGCACCTGGAATGGATCCTCGGATACTCGCCCTATCACCGCGTGGAAGACGGCGTCGACTACCCGGCCACCATGTTCGTGGCCTTCGACAACGACACCCGGACCGATCCGATGCACGCTCGGAAGATGTGCGCGGCCCTGCAGCATGCGACGAGCGGATCAAGGCCCGTGGTGATCCGAAGCGAGGGCGACGTCGGACACGGCGCGCGGTCAGTTTCCCGCGCGGTGGAGGAATCCGCCGATATCGTGGCGTTTGCCGCGCACTGGACCGGACTCGACACCCCCTAGCCGAAAAGGTCGCCCGATGGAGAGCACCGACGACAGCACCTGGCTCCAGCAGTTCTGGAGCAGTCTGGACGTCATCCCATTCGACGAGGTGCTGCGCATCGCCATCATCATCGTCCTCGCCCTGCTCAGCCACATCATCATCACGAAGATCATCCGCGCCTTCGTCAAGCGCACGATCAAGCGCGCACCGGCCAAGCAGATGGCCAACCGTCCCCAGTCCAATGATCCGGATCAAATGATCGCGCAGGCGCTGGAGGAACGCACCGCCCAACGCGCTCAGGCCTTCGGCACCCTCCTGCGAAGCGCTGCCGTCATCATCATCTGGACCGTCGCGATCATCACGATCCTGTCCATCATCGGCATCAACGTCACCCCGATCCTCGCGAGTGCAGGTGTCGCCGGCATCGTCATCGGCTTCGGTGCGCAGACCCTTGTCGCCGACTACCTCGCCGGCATCTCGATGATCTTCGAGGACCAGCTCGGGGTCGGTGATGTCGTGAACACCGGGCAGGTGCTCGGGGTGGTCGAGGAGGTCGCCCTCCGCTACACCCGGATTCGCGACTTCTACGGCACTGTCTGGTACATCCGAAACGGCCAGATGCAGTTCGTCGCCAATCAGTCACAGGGCTGGACCTACGTGCTCCTCGATATGCCCGTGGCCTTCGACACCGACCTCAACCACCTGCGCGATGTCGTCAACGCCGAGGGACAGAAGCTCTACTCCGCACAGGCCAGCGGAGGGGACCTCCTCGAGGCGCCCTACTTCGGCGGTGTCGAGGCGGTCGCCGGCGATGCAATCACCGTGCGCATCCAGGGGCGGATCAAGCCGCCCAATCAATATGCGGTGATCCGCTCGGTGCGCCAGGCGATGAAGGCCGCCTTCGACGCCCAGGGGATCTCGGTTCCCCAGCAGATCATCCAGATCGACAAGATGCCTCCTGAGGCATAACGCGCCAGACTGGAGCCCATGAGCCGACTCTGCCTGGTCACCGGTGCCACGGGATACGTCGGCGGTCGCCTCATTCCGCGCCTGCTCGAAGCCGGGCGCCGGGTCCGGGTCCTCGCCCGCCACCCCGAGCGGCTGCGCGATCTGCCCTACTCCGACAACATCGAGATCGTCGTCGGCGACGCCGGGGATCCATCCGCGATGGCCGAGGCCATGCGTGATGTCGATGTGGCCTACTACCTGCTGCATTCCCTCCAGCACGGCTCGGAACTCGAGGAGGAGGAACGCCGCCTCGCCCAGACATTCGCCGATGCCGCAGCCGGGGCCCAGGTCGGTCGCATCATCTACCTCGGCGGTCTCGCTCCGGACATCCCGGCACATCAGATGAGCCCACACATGCGCTCCCGTGATCAAGTGGGCCGGATCCTGCATGACTCCGGTGTCCCGACGACACAACTGCGCGCCGCCGTCATCATCGGGTCGGGTTCAGCGTCGTTCGAGATGCTGCGCTACCTCACCGAGCGCCTCCCCGCGATGATCACGCCACGTTGGGTGCGCACGAAGACGCAACCGATCGCCATCCGCGACGTCCTGCGCTACCTCGTCCTGTCCGCGGAGATGCCCGCCAGTGTCAGCCGCGCCTTCGACATCGGTGGGCCGGAGGTGATGAGCTATCAGGAGATGATGCAGCGCTACGCCGCGGTCGCCGGATTGCCCAAGCGCATCATCCTGCCGATCAACGTTCTCTCGCCGGGCCTATCGAGCCACTGGGTCGGCTTGGTCACGCCCGTTCCTCGACGACTCGCTCGCCCACTCGTGCAGTCGTTGCGTCATGACGCGGTGTGCTCCGAGCACGACATCGCCCGCTACATCCCCGATCCACCCGAAGGCCTCATGGGGTTCGACAGGGCCGTCGAACTCGCCTTGAAGCGGGTCCGGGAAGCCGATGTCGCCACACGCTGGTCCTCAGCGTCCTATCCGGGCACCCCGAGCGATCCGCTGCCCACCGATCCGACCTGGTCCGGTGGAACCCTCTACACCGATGTGCGCACGGTCGACACCCACGCCTCGCCTGAGCAGGTATGGCGGGCCGTCGAGCGCATCGGTGGCGCACACGGCTGGTACTCCGCCCGCACCCTGTGGGAGATCCGCGGACTCATGGATCGCGCCGTCGGCGGGGTGGGACTACGCCGCGGCCGACGAGATCCCGACCAGCTCCTCATCGGCGACATCGTCGACTTCTGGCGGGTCGAGGAACGCACCCCACCGCATCTCCTGCGACTGCGTGCGGAGATGAAAATGCCCGGTAAGGCGTGGCTGGAGTTCACCATCGATCCGCGGGAGGAGGGCGGCTCCCGCCTGACTCAACGCGCCGTGTTCTATCCCAAGGGCCTCAGCGGCCATGCCTACTGGTGGTCGGTCGCACCCTTCCATCGCTTCGTCTTCCCGGGAATGGCCGAGCATGTGGTGGCCGAGGCTGAGCAGTCACCCGTCGCGGCTTAGGCTGACAGCACATCCACACAGGGAAGGCAGGTCATGGGACTCATCTCGAGGGCAGCCTCACTGGCATCGGTGCCGGTGAGTGCCGGGGCGCGCATGGCGGGCGCAGCCACCGCCGCGGCCCTCGGCGCCGACAAGGATGTGGTCTACGCGAAGGCCACCGCCGCCTCGGTCGAAGCCCTCACCACCGCCCTCGCCAAGGCCCGTGGACCGGCCCTGAAGTTCGGTCAGGCTCTCGCCGTGTTCTCCTCCGCCCTCCCTCCCGAGCAGGCGCAGCAACTCGCCGCCCTCACCCGGCTGTATGAGGATGCCACCCCTCAGCCGATCGGGAAGATCGCCAAGGTGCTCGCCCAACTGCCCGAGGGAGTCGAGGTCGAGCCGGAGGCCATCGCGGCAGCCAGCCTCGGACAGGTGCATCGAGGGACCTGGACCGATGGCACCGCTGTTGCCATCAAGGTGCAGTACCCCGACGCTCCCCGCGTGGTGAAGGCCGACATGCTGCAGTTGAAGGCCATGTCGCCGCTGGTGAGCCGACTCCTGCCGAATCTCGATGTGCGCGCGCTCATCGATGAGCACGCCAGCCGCCTCGCCGAGGAACTCGACTACACCAGCGAGGCCCGCTGGCAGGAAGCCTTCCGCGAGGCGTGGGCCGATGACGGGATCGTGATCCCCCGCGTCCTGTTCGCCACCGAGACGATTCTGGTCACCGAATGGATCGAGGGGACACCCTTCACCTCCCTGGTCGACCTGCCCGGGGAGCGCCGCAATGCCGCTGGTCGCGCCCTGGCGCGCTTCGCGTTCTGGTCACCCCGCCTCGTCGGCGCCACCCACGCCGATCCCCACCCGGGCAACTTCCGGCTCCTCGCCGATGATCGGCTGGCCGTTCTCGACTTCGGCAGCGTCGCCGCTGACGCGGGCCTGTTCACCCACCTGTTCACCGACACCATGCTGCTGTCGGTCGATGGCCGCCCTGATGCGGTGCGTGACGCCTGGGTGAACGCTGGTCTCATCGCCGAGACGACCACGACCGAGCAGCTCATGCAGCTTCTCGACGTCGATACCCGGCCCTATACCCGCGCGGAGTTCACCTTCAGCCGGGAATGGCTGCAGTCACGCTCCCAGGCTTGGCAGGATCCGGTGGCGGCCTTGCAGGGCGTCCACCAACTGCGCTTTCCACCTGACTACCTCCTCGAGCATCGTGCGGTCATGGGCTCACTCGCCCTGCTGTGCAGCATCGACGCCACCGTGGACTTCCGGAATGTCCTCGATGGGGTGGGCCCCGGCCCGCTCGCGGAAACCGCCTAGGCCTCAGGCCCGCAGCGCTCGCGGCACGGGTCCGAGGAGGGAATCGGCCCCGATCCCCGATTCCCAGGGAAAGTCACCCTCCTCATCGGTCCCGATGACCTGAAGCGCCGGAACAGCAGGTCCCCCGGATGGTCGGTAGACCTCTTGCACCCCCGGCAGGAGCGTCGGATCGTCGACGTCGATCAGGAGGTAGTCCCACCCATCGATCTGCAGCCCCCAGCCGGGACCGAGCCGAGCACCTCCCGAGACCACGTCGGCCACCGCCGACAGCACCCGCTCGGCGCAGTCGCAACACATATCGACCGCGATCACCTCCGGGTGTCCCTCATGACGGGTCAACCCCACGGTGTAGTGGGTCGACCACCGGCGCTCCTGCCTTCCGATGTCGCATGCTTCGATCTCTCCTGCACAGATGGCGACTCCGAACCGCTCGATCTCCTCGCGCAATTCGACGATCACTCGCTGGTCGTGACTCATGTCGGGCACCTCTTTCTTCATCGGCCCCCTGATTCGCTCGCGACCCTAGATCGCCCCTCTGACACTCCCCCTCGACTAAGGGGATCGACGCTCTCAGCCAGAATGGTCAACGTGAGCGACCCGCAGCAGACCCCCTATGAGCGCTTCGGCGGACATGAGTTCTTCACCGCCCTCGTCCACGACTTCTATGTGGGCGTCGCCGGGGATGATCTGCTGCGACCGATGTATCCCGAGGCTGATCTCGGCCCCGCCGAGGACCGCCTGCGGATGTTCCTCGAGCAGTACTGGGGCGGCCCGACGACCTACTCCGACCAGCGCGGGCACCCACGATTGCGCATGCGCCACGCGCCGTATGTCATCGATCCCGACGCCCGCGATCGCTGGCTGCTCCACATGCGGGCAGCCGTCGAGGCCCGACACATGGCTCCCGACGACGAACTGGAGTTATGGGGCTATCTCTCCCAGGCCGCGACTGCGATGGTCAACCACCTGCCGACCCCGTAGCACCCCTACTGCTTCGCTACGCTGCCAGATCATGAGCAACGTCAGTGTCGACACCGACTGGTGGCGCCATGCGGTGATCTATCAGGTCTATCCGCGTTCCTTCGCCGATGCCAACGGAGACGGGATGGGCGACCTCCCGGGGATCATCGATCGCCTGCCCTATCTCGCCGCCCTCGGCGTCGACGCGCTCTGGTTGAACCCCTTCTATGCCTCGCCGCAGCACGATGCCGGTTACGACGTCGCCGACTACCGACGAGTCGACGACCGGTTCGGGGAGACGGCTGACGCCGAGCGACTGATCGCCGCTGCACACGATCTTGGAATGCGGGTCATCTTCGACATCGTCCCCAACCACACGAGCAGTGACCACCCCTGGTTTGTAGAGGCCCT
>CAZVCZ010000086.1:0-7065 GCA_964626275.1 uncultured Bifidobacteriaceae bacterium
CCCCGAGAACGACAACAACCCCCCGACCCACCCTTCTAGATGGTGATCAGTCGAGGATGTCGCGTACCGCGTCGATGACGTTGTCGACGTCTGCATCAGTGATCTCGATGCTGAGGGCAATGAATCCGCGTGAGGCGATGTACCACCCACGCTCGAGCAACTCCAGGAAGAGCAACTCGCGCAGTCGGGGATCGGCATCCGTCAGGTCGTTGGCGCTTCGAACGGGACCGGGGACGGGATGGATACCGATCATCGAACCGCAACCTGTCGCACACCAGCCGTGCGGCTCGAGAACCTTCTGCAGACCATCGCGCAGGCGATCGCCACGAGCATTCAGGTCATTCAGCACATCCGCATCGAGGACTTCCGTCGCCGCGGTCACACCTGCGGCCATGGTCACGATGTTGTTGTTGAATGTTCCTGCGTGGGGGAGTGCATCAGGTGAGCTCGGATCGAAGCGCGACATCAGGTCGCGGCGACCGCCGAAGGCGCCGAACCCCATGCCACCGCCGAGGTACTTGCCGAGGGTCATGAGATCCGGAGTGACACCAATCGAGGTGAAGTAGCCGACAGGCGACAGACGAGACGTCATGACTTCATCGGCGATGAGCAGGATACCGAGTTCCGTCGTGATCTCGCGAAGAGCTTGCAGATACTCAACGTCAGCGACGATGCAGCCGGCGGAACCCTGGACGCCCTCGATGACGACGGCGGCGAGGCGATCGGCATTCGCGCGGATTGCGGAGACCGACTGATCGATGTCGTTGAGGACGAGCAGCGTGGTGTCGTAGGGCGCATTGACCGGTGAGCCGCCACCGCCGTAATACATCAACCCGCCGTGATAGCCGCCACGAGCGACGGCGATCCCCGGACGGCCCGTCGCGACCCGGGCAAGGGACACCGCCATGAGATTCGCCTCGGTCCCCGAATTGGTGAAGCGCACGAGTTCGATGGCGGGGAAGCGATCGACGATGGTGGCGGCGAGTCGTGTCTCGAGAGTGTTGTGGCCACCGAGGCTGAGGCCGTTGTCCAAGGCAGAGCGGATCGAGTCGAGAATCGTGGCGTTGCTGTGTCCGAAGAGGCCGGCGGTGTATTCGCCCAGCAGGTCGACGTATTCGAACCCGTCAACATCGACCACGCGATTGCCCCAGGCGCGAGCGATGCGAAGGGGAAAGGGCGGATGGAACAGCACGGTGCGGGTGTTTCCGCCTGGCATCACGCGGCACGCTTCGTCATGCATCGCGGCCGTCGTCGGGCGTCGGTCGACATAGCGCGTCACCGCGGCAGCGAGTCGTTCGTCGAGGGGATCCGTCATTCGGACAGTGTGCCACGAGAGATACCCTCGGGGGTATGAGCGCGCCCACGTTGCATCGCCATCCCGCCTGGTTCGGCTCCGTGATGGGAACTGCGGCCCTGGCCATCTCGATCGAGCAGTTCGGTTTCGTCGTTGATGCGGCAGCAGAGGTCACCGCGGTGATCGCTCGAATCCTGCTGGTCATCGCGAGCGTTCTCGCCATCGTTCTCGCGCCGAGATACCTCAGTCGGCCACGGGATCGCGCGGCCATGGCGCACGAGATCTCCGATCCCGCACACGGCGCGATGCTCGCCACCTTCCCAGCCGGCTTCCTCGTTCTCGCCGTCGCCTGGGGGCGAGTGGGGGAGGGCTTGATCGGGACCGATGCGGCGCTGGTGGTGAGCGCGATCCTCGTGGTCATCGGAGCCGTGATGGCCATGGTCATGAGCGTCGTGTGGGCCTCGGCCCAGGGGCGTGGGGATGCCGACCTCGCGGGGGTCAACGGTGGATGGTTGATCCCGCCCGTGATGAGCCTCATCGTTCCGCTCGCGCTGGCACCTCAGATCATCGCCCATCCTGATCAGGCTGGCTGGTTGCTCGCCGTCGCCCTGGGCTTCTACGGCGTGGGCATCTTCTTGTTCCTTGCCCTGTTCGCCCTGTTGATCGCGCGACTCGCCCTGCGTCCGCCCATCCCGCAGATGATGAGTCCTTCGCTATGGATTCCTCTTGCTCCGGCGGGAATCCTGGGCCTGGCCATGCTCCGACTGACCGAAGCTGCGGCCGTCGCAGGTGTGCTTCCCCCCGAAGCAGTCACCCTGGGCATCACCGCCTCGGGATTGGGCATCGGCCTGGGGCTGTGGTGGGCGTTGTTCGCGATCGGTGATCTGATCCGAGTCCGGCGCAGCGGAGGGATCCCGTTCCACCCCGGCTGGTGGGGCTTTGTCTTCCCGATCGCGGCGATGCAGTTGTCGGTGACGGCGCTGGGTCTCGCTCTCGACTCCACCGTGGTGAAGGCCGTGGGAATCATCGGTTTCGTGATCCTGATCGCGGTGTGGCTGACCGTCGGGGTTCGCACGATCGCGGTGGTGTGGCGCCACGGGAGGGCCACCGGGTCATAGGCTTGCGGCCTATGGGCCACGACCTGCTGCCTCCGGCACCGCTGCGTCTCGGGGAGCACCGCCTCTCCACTGTCGGCCCGCTTCGGCTCTACGTCTGCGGAGTGACCCCCTACTCCGTGACCCACCTAGGCCATGCCGCCACGTTCGTCTGGGTGGATGCACTGGCCCGCATCGTGCGGCATGCCAACCTCGAGGTGATCGTCACGCGCAACGTGACCGACGTGGACGACGTCCTCACCGAAGCTGCCCGTCGCGCTGACACTCCCTACGACGAGTACGCCGCGATGCAGCAGTACCGCTTCGATCACGACATGTCGGCCCTCGGCGTGCGTCGTCCTGACCATGAGCCCCGGGCGCATCGCCACATCGGTGCCGTCATCAGGCTGACCGAGGCATTGCTCGACGTCGGTCGCGCCTATGAGGTCGACGGCACGGTGTTCTTCGATGGACGGGACGTGGCCGCGGCCCACGGCCTCAGCGAGGATGCGGCGCGGTCGGCGATCGAGGAATTCGGTGGTGCAGCAGAAGCACCCGGTCGACGCCATGAATTCGACCTGGCGCTGTGGCGGGCATCATCTGAGGGCGACCCCGCATGGCCGAGCCCCTGGGGTGCGGGACGGCCCGGCTGGCACGCCGAGTGCACGGCGATGGTGATGCAGACCTACGGGTCGAGCATCGACGTCCACGCCGGTGGAGCCGATCTCGCCTTCCCCCATCACGCCTACGAAGCAGCGCAGGCCGAGGCAGCCACCGGAGTCTCGCCCTTCGCGCGATCGTGGATGCATGTGGGGACCGTGCGCGTCGCGGGGGAGAAGATGGCCAAGTCCACCGGCAATCTGGTCCTCGTCGAGGACCTGCTGTCCGACCATCGAGCCGCGGCGATCCGGTTGTTGATCCTCGACCGGCCATGGGCCTCGGACTGGGATTTCTCTGACGAGGCGATGACGTCCGCCGAGGGACGTCTCGAGGCGTTGTATTCCGCCGCTGGTCGCCGCGGTGATCGTGCCACGGAGGCAGCGAGTGAACTCGAGGTGATGCAGGCGCTCCTCGACGATCTCAACGTCCCGCGTGCCTTGAGCATCGCCATGGAGTCCGGTGGTAGTGCTGCCCGGCAACTCGTGCACGTGCTGGGTCTGGGATGACGACTCGTCGATCAGGTCAGGATCGCCGAATGGAGATCCTGCACATTGCGTCGCAGTTGTTCGCCCGCAATGGATTCCACGGCACCTCGATGGATGATCTCGGTTCGGAGGTCGGACTCTCCGGCCCCGCGCTGTATCGCTACTTCTCGGGCAAGGAAGCCATCCTCTCCGCGATGTTGGTCGATATCAGCGAGCGGCTGCTCGCCGGTGGTGAGGAGCGAGTGTCGGCCCACTCCGATCCGCGCCAGCGGCTCGAGGCGCTCGTGGCCTTCCACGTCGATTTCGCCCTCGACGACCCGGACCTCATCGACGTTCAGGCCCGCGAGATGGATGCGATGGCCGAAGAGGATCGGCGGACCGTCCGACGCCTGCAGGCCCGCTATGTCTCCCTCTGGGTCGACACGCTGTGCGAGATGGACTCTTCAGTCGCGCCGGACACCGCGCGATCCGCAGCCCATGCCGCATTCGGGCTCATCAACTCCACCCCCCACAGCAATCGACTCACCCGCCCGGAGATGGCAGCGCTGCTCCAGGCCATGGCTCTGGGCGCACTTCGCGAATTAAGTTAACGATCGTTAACTGCCCGTGCTAGCCTGTCGGCGATCAACGACAGGTGGAGGTGGACATGGGCCCGGTGCTGACGAGCAGCATCGATCGCAGCGGTGATGACTGGATCGAGCGCACCGCGGCGAACACCGCCCTGTCGGAGGAACTGCGGGACCGACTGGCTCGCGTCGCGCTCGGTGGTCCGGAGCCATCTCGACAAAGGCATGTGTCCCGCGGAAAGCTGCTGCCCCGGGATCGTGTCGACACCCTGCTCGATCCGGGAACCCCCTTCCTCGAACTGTCGCCACTGGCAGCCGAGGGGCTTTATGGCGATGACGCTCCTGGCGCCGGAATCATCACCGGTGTGGGTCGCGTGGCCGGTCGCACGTGCGTGATCATCGCGAATGACGCGACGGTCAAGGGTGGGACGTACTACCCGATGACGGTGAAGAAGCATCTCCGGGCCCAGGAGGTGGCGCGGGAGAACCGCCTGCCCTGCATCTATCTGGTCGATTCCGGGGGAGCCTTCCTGCCCAAGCAGGATGAGGTCTTTCCCGACCGGGACCACTTCGGCCGCATCTTCTTCAATCAGGCCACGATGTCATCGATGGGGATCGCCCAGATCGCTGCTGTCATGGGTTCCTGCACCGCCGGTGGTGCCTACGTGCCGGCCATGAGCGATGAGGCAGTCATCGTGCGAGACCAGGGAACCATCTTCCTCGGTGGTCCGCCGTTGGTGAAGGCGGCCACGGGGGAGGTCGTGACCCCGGAGGAACTCGGCGGCGGTGAGGTGCACAGCCGCACGAGCGGTGTGACCGATCACCTCGCCGAGGATGACCCCCACGCCTTGCGCATCCTGCGAGACATCATGGCCACTGTTCCGCCGGCGCCACCAGCTCCATGGCCGATGATCGAATCCCGCGAGCCTGCGTACCCGGCCGATGACCTCCTCGGCATCATCCCGACCGACACCCGAACCCCGTACGACGTGCGTGAGGTCATTGCCCGGATCGTGGATGCGAGCGAATTCTCCGAGTTCAAGGCGGAATTCGGCCCGACACTCGTCACGGGTTTCGCGCACATCGAGGGCCATCCTGTCGGGATCATCGCCAACAACGGAATCCTGTTCGGTGAATCGGCGCAGAAGGGTGCGCACTTCATCGAACTGTGCGACCAGCGTCGGATTCCCCTGGTGTTCCTGCAGAACATTTCCGGATTCATGGTGGGGCGCGATTATGAAGCGGGCGGCATCGCCAAGCACGGCGCCAAGATGGTGACCGCGGTCGCCTGCGCTCGTGTCCCGAAGTTCACCGTCGTCATCGGAGGGTCATTCGGAGCGGGCAACTATTCGATGTGCGGGCGGGCCTACTCTCCCCGCTTCCTGTGGATGTGGCCGAATGCGCGCATCTCGGTCATGGGAGGCGAACAGGCGGCCGCCGTTCTCGCCACCGTGAAACGAGATCAACTCGAGGCGCGGGGTGAGACGTGGCAGGTCGAGCAGGAAGAGGAGTTCATGGCACCGATCAGGCAGCAGTACGAAGCCATGGGGAATCCGTACTACTCGACCGCCCGACTCTGGGATGACGGTGTGATCGATCCTCGAGACACGCGCCGGGTGCTCGGCCTGGGGCTCGCTGCTGCAACGGCGGCTCCCCTGTCGGACGTGTCCTATGGCGTCTTCCGGATGTGATGACGATGTCGAACTTCTCCACCGTTCTCGTCGCCAATCGTGGCGAAATCGCCGTGCGCGTGATCACGACGCTGCGGCGGCTGGGAATCCGAAGTGTGGCGGTGTTCAGTGACGCTGACGTGCACGCGCCCCATGTGCGCCTCGCTGACTCCGCCGTACGTCTCGGGCCAGCACCAGCGACGGAGAGTTACCTCAACATCGAGCGCGTCGTCGATGCGGCGATCTCGAGTGGCAGCGATGCCATCCATCCGGGCTATGGATTCCTCTCCGAGAACGTGGCCTTCGCCCGAGCCTGCGCGGACGCAGGAGTCGTGTTCATCGGGCCACCCGTCGGTGCGCTGGAGGCCATGGGGGACAAGATCCGTGCGAAGGCCACGGCCATCGAGGCCGGTGTGCCCGTGGTTCCCGGGCGTCATGATCCGGACATGGACGACACCACGATCATCGAGGCCGCGCGGGACATGGGATTCCCGGTGCTGCTCAAGCCTTCCGCTGGTGGCGGCGGAAAGGGAATGAGGATCGTCACAGCAGCCGATGATCTCCCGTCGGCCATCGCCTCAGCCCGGCGTGAAGCCCGGGGCTCCTTCGGCGATGACACCTTGTTGATCGAACGTTTCGTCACGCAACCGCGCCATATCGAGGTGCAGGTGTTCGGTGACACGCACGGACAGGTCATCCACCTCGGTGAGCGGGAGTGCAGCCTGCAGCGCCGCCATCAGAAGGTCATCGAGGAAGCGCCCTCCCCGCTCCTCGACGCCGACACTCGCGAGCGACTGTGTGCCTCAGCGGTGCGGTTAGCGCAGGCGGTCGGCTACGTGGGTGCGGGGACAGTCGAGTATGTCGTGCCCGCGCAGCAGCCGGAGGATTTCGCCTTCCTGGAGATGAACACCCGGCTGCAGGTGGAGCATCCGGTCACCGAGATGATCACCGGCGTCGACCTCGTCGAATGGCAGATTCGCATCGCGGAGGGACAGCCGATCCCCTTCCGTCAGGACGAGGTCGCTGTCTGCGGTCATGCGGTGGAGGCCCGGGTCTACGCCGAGGATCCGATGCGTGGGTTCATTCCGACCGGTGGCGAGGTGCTGGAGTATCGCCCCCCGGCGCAATCGAGGGTGGACTCAGGCATCGAGGCAGGGTCGGTCATCGGATCTGACTACGACCCGATGCTGGCGAAAGTCATCAGTCACGCCGGTGGGAGGCAGGAGGCCATCGATCGCCTCCTCGAGTCCCTCGCCCACACCGTGCTCCTTGGGTTCGGGACCAACATCGACTACC